>CBDUXC010000390.1:0-2545 GCA_965371065.1 uncultured bacterium | reverse complement strand
GACCCCCAACAGAACGCTTACGGTACGGCTCTACGGCGGAACGGACACGCCGGCGCCGGAAATATAACGCACGAGGACTAAAGCGAAGGGTAGCAGTAAGAACGACGGCGCCGCGATGTAAATGAAGAGCGACCCGAGGTCGATAACCGACGCCGTATCGTCGAAAATCCCCACCCAGAACCTGGGCGCGGCCAAGAGCATTATAACCATCGCGGCCAGAAGGCCCAGGTAAATAAACGCGGTAGCCCAAGCCGAACGCTCGGCCCTCTCCGGTTTCCCCACGCCCAAGTTGCGTCCGACAAGTATCGCCGACGAGACCGCGAACGCGAAACCGGGCATCAGCATAAAAAGCATTATTCGCATCCCGATGCCATACGCGGCGACCGCGGCCGTCCCGAAAGCGGCGACTATTCCGATAAGGATAATGCCGGTGAAACTCCGCGTAAGCATCTGAATACTGGCCGGAACGCCTATCTTTATTATCCGCCAGGCCAAACTCAGGCTGTAGTTATACCGGTCGAACGGGTGCGACGGCTTAAAACGCCGGGATAGAATAATACAGACGGCTATAAAACCTACGCCCCGTGCGATTACCGTTGCTAAAGCCGCGCCGGTCGCGCCCATCTCCGGGAACGGTCCAAGGCCGAATATCAGCAACGGGTCCAGCCCTATGTTTATCGCGACCGACACGCCGACGATGATCATGGGCGTTACGGCATCGCCGGTCCCGCGGATGACGGCGTTGATGAGCATCATAAATATCATCGTGAACCCGCCGACGAAAAGGACCGTAATGTACGCGTAAGCGATTTCTTCTACGACCGGTTCGGTCCCCAAAAGTCCGAGTATCGGCCGCGCCATCAGCGGGCCGGCGACCGCGATAAACACGCTGAAGGCCGCCGCGAGCGCCAATGTGGAGCCGATCGCCCGGCGTAGCTTTTCGGTCTCGCCCCCGCCGGAGTAGCGGGAGACCAGGGCCGTCGAGCCGATAGCGATGCCGATCAGCCCCGTGAAAATCAACATCATTATCGTCCCGGCGACCGAGACGGCGGCGATAGCCTCGGTCCCTACCCGTCCGATAAAGTATAAATCGACGATGTTGAACGTGCTCTGGAGGACGTTGCCCGCGAGCGTGGGCAGGGAAAGCATAAGTATCGGCCGAACTATACTTCGTTTTTTTATTTTGTGGTTTGCGGCCACCGCTCCCAAAATAAAAATTTGGGCGTTTTGTCGCAAATTGCGCGGGTAAATCAAAATACCACGACGCGGTGTCCGATAACCCAATCCAGAAACGGCGGATTTTACGTCCGCCGTGTTCGTAACTTGCGGCGGGATAAACCCCACCGCTTATTTCTTCGCTAAACTATTCTTGGTTCACCACTACAACGTAATCTCCGAGACCGTCGCCCCGTTCAACGGATAAAACGATGCCACGTACTTCGAAGAAATGCCGAACGTTTCGACGTTCGTGGCCTATCAACGCCGGTAAAGTCCGGTTGTTCGCCCGGACGGTTACCGCCCCGGTACGGCTCTCGAGCGCTTTTTCCAGTCGCCGCCGCATTACATCGGTCCAGACCAGGTCGCCGAAAGCTGGATGATACGGCCCGGCGACGACCTGGTCGGCCAACCCCGGTACCTCCTGAAGCCCGACGCGCTCGACGCGGATACCGGCGTCGAGAAAACGCTCGCACGCGTCGGCGCACCTGCTTACGGCCTCGTCCAACTCGAGCGGCGCGTACTTCCCCCCCGCGTACTCGTCGGCGAGTTCGGTGCTCTTTACGACGAGAGTGGGGTAAAGTCTTACGAACTCGGGCCGTACTTCGACCGTCTTCTCGACCGATTTAAGCCAGGCGCGTCTGCTCTCGCCCGGAAGCCCGACCATAAGCTGGACGCCGAGGGTTAAACCGGCGTTTTTAACCGCGGCGCACGCGTCGGCCGCTTCGCCGGCGGTATAACCTCGTCCGGCGGCTAAAAGGACCCCGCCGTCGAAGGACTGAACGCCCAGCTCGACCGTTTTAACGCGACCAGCGGTTAAAATGGCTAACACATCGTCGTTTAACATATCGGGGCGGGTGGAAATTCGGACGCCGTCAATCACGTCGGCGTACAGGGAAGTCCGTACTGCGTCGAGGTAAGCGTCTATCGTGTCAAGGGGTAAACCCGTGAAAGTCCCGCCGTAGAACGCGACGGTCCAGGGTCCGGCGCCGTCCAGGTCCCGGTCCAACGCGGCGGTTACGGCCGCGGGCGACGGTACTTCGGTCGGGTAGGCCGTGCGCCGCTGGTCGCAGTAGACGCATTCGCCCGGGCACCCGGCCATCCCGAGGAAGAACGGGTATATCTTCTCGCGCGGGCGCGGCACGGGGAAATGATAGCCGAGCAGATTGCCGATGGCAAGATAAAACCGCCCGATACTGCCGGTCACCGGCAACAACCAAAACATTTACCTACTTCTTCTCGCTTGTCTTTCTCAGCATCTTCAACGTTTTCTGATCCGCGCGCATCTCGCCTTCTTTTTTGTTCCGGCCGGAGCAATGAGGCGGCTAAT
>CBDUXC010000389.1:0-2555 GCA_965371065.1 uncultured bacterium | reverse complement strand
GAATAGGGCTAAAGGCGGGATAAATGAAAAGGGTTATAATAATTTCGGGGGCGTTATTGATACTCGTAATATACGGCTGCGATACCGATTTCGACGATAGCGCAGTATTAATCCTACCGTTAGATATAAACCTAAACGCGTCTCCCGATTGGGGGGCAAAGGGTTATTATCCAAACGGTTTAATTATCTTTACTTATGAAGACTTCGCAGGTTTTTATTGCTTCTTGTATTGCGATGGCGACGGTTCTTTAATATGGCAAATACCAACGTTTGATGATTATGATATGATGAATGTATTTGAACCGTCTTGGGCGCCGGATAGGATGGAAGTCGTTTGTAAACTGGAAAGCTCGATTACGATGGACGATGGCCTATATATTTGTGACAAATTCGGTAACCTAGAGCTCCTAGTTGCCGGTAGTAACTACGGAAAGCCGAAATGGTCGCCCGAGGGTTCTAAAATAGCTTGCCTTTTATATGAGGATTTCGAATATAATATATTCGTTATCGAACCTGAAGGCGGTACCGCTACACGGCTAACCACAGGGGGCGTCGGTTCTTTTGACTGGTTCCCCGACGGGGAAAGACTTCTATATATACAAAGGGGCCAGGGGTTAATGTCAATCAACGTAAATACCGGGGAATCCGTTGATTTGAGTAATTTAACTTCAGAAACAACTCATATGAATGAGATCGACGTTTCGCCCGACGGCGAACGTGTCGCTTTCGAGGGCGGTTACCATTACCATCCTAATATATACGTTCTTAATTTAAAAACGGGAGGGATTAAGCAAGTAACGGCCGGCGAGTACGAGGGTACGGCACCGGTACTTTACGGTGATTTCCAACCTACGTGGTCACCGGACGGGGAGTGGATCGCATTCGTTTCCGCTAGAGGATCAAGCGCTTCGCATAAGCTTTATAAAGTAAGGGTTTATTAAAAAGCTTATGTAATACCGCTGCCTTAGATATAAGCCTATCTTGCTATGCCTATTCGTACCGGAGCGCTTTACGATTTTTCTTCAGTAGAGTACGGTCATTCGGCGGTTATCGGCCCGAACCATAAGGACGTTATAGTCGCCGGTCCAGAGGCGGCACCTATTGAAGATGCGGTCGTATGTTTTTATCAACCCGGCGGTATACACTACGCGGACGGGACCGACGGCGCCGGTACGGCCGCGTTTGACTTCGAGCTTAATTCAACGGAGGATATCCAGGTAACCGTTTGGAAACCCGGGTACGTTACGTACTCCGGCGTTATTACTGTCGAAGAATGATAATATCGGTCGAATATAGACGGCGCGTATTTATGTAAGAAAGGCGATTATTTAGGGGTAATATATATTAATGGTCCTTAAATCATAAAAATACGCCGGGGGTGTTAAATCATGATTAAAAAGATATTACCGCTTTTCGTTATCGTAACGACCGCCATCGGTATGAGCCAGAATATAGACTTGCAGCTAGGTTTGACTCATATTTTCCACGAACGGTACTACGAAGGCGCGAAGGAGGTCGGGTATCGGGGCGACGTTCGATGGAACCTGTCTTTCGATAGATGGGAACTCACGTCCAACGTCCGGACGTTAGTTTTCCCGGGTTCCGCAAATGCCTTCGCCTGGTACGCGGATATATCGGTTCCCTTTTACTTCACCGATGAACCGATACGTATGTTCGCAGCGCCGGTCGTCGGTTACAGCCACGCTAGCGAAAAGGACTGGTACGGCGACGACCCGCGTTCTAAACATGATTTTGCCAGGGCCGGGTGTACTTTAGGATTGAAGACTGTTACGGGAAATAAATATTTTACGATGTCGTTTTCCTTGGTCCCCGAGTTTTCGCTAGGGGAAATATATGAGACCGAGGCTTGGGATGGATATATATATTTATTCTCCCGTTTTTACGTCGAACAGTCTCTCGACGCTGAGTTCGGCTGGCGTTTTTCGGACCGCGTCGGCTTAACTGCTAAAGGCGGTATAATTAACAGGAATTACCTGCTGACGAAAAAGACCCGCGGTAATTTCGTTCCTTACGGCGAAGTAGGGCCGTCGTTCTACTTCTGATAACCGGTAAACCGTTCGAACCTACTTGGTCGCCGGACGGGGCGTGGGTAGCGTTCCTATCCACAAGAGATATTTTACGATACCGCTTATATAAAATCCGCGTGTTTTAAGCTTATCAAACGCGTAAAACAAAAAACGGGAGCCGACGGCGCCGGTACGGCCGCGTTCGATTTCGGTCTGAATTCAACCGAAGATATCCAGGTAACCGTTTGGAAACCCGGGTACGTAACTTATTCCGGCGTTATTACTGTCGAAGAATAGCGAGAGATGTGGAATGAAAACCGTTATTAAAATCATCGTGTTAATAATTTTACTGCTGTCGTTTTACGCTTGCGATAGCGAAATCGACGACGGCGCCGTACTTATTTTGAGATTGGTATATGGCGTAAGAGAACCCGATTGGGGCCTTAACGGCCGTATAGTCTTCACCGCTTCGACTAACGAAACGATTGGTCCTGAGATATGGTACTGCGATGCCGACGGCGCCGGTTT
>CBDUXC010000388.1:0-2571 GCA_965371065.1 uncultured bacterium | reverse complement strand
CGCGCTGGATCCGATAAAGGTAGAGGTAACGCTCAAAAGCCAGTTTGGAACAACCGTAGTGGGAGATCGGGCGGGCAGGCGTCTCCTCGTCGGCGGGGAGCTGTGACGGGTCGGGTTCGCCGTATATGGCGCCGCCGGTACTGGCAAAGATGAACCGCTGTGCGCCTGCGGCCAGACCCGCTTCGAGTAGCTTTATCGAACCGACGATGTTCACGTCGGCGTCGAAGTCGGGCCTCTCCACCGATGTCCTAACGTCTATCTGGGCGGCGTGATGATTGATAACGTCCGGCTTCTCATCGCCTACAACCTCAAGCAACCGCGGGTCCCGGATGTCCAATTCGTAAAAAACCGCCGCCGGGTTCAGGTTTTCGCGCTTACCCGTAGATAGGCTATCGACGACCACGACGTCGTAACCCAGGCCGATGAATTTATCGACTACGTGAGAACCGATGAACCCGGCGCCGCCGGATACGAGAACCTTCATAATATAATCCCGCCTACCTGGACCAGTGGGGTTCGTAGTTGTCGTACGCGTCGTCGGTCAACTGCAATACGGGATTGCCGTCCATATCGTATATGTAAATTTCCAGCGTTCCCGTCTCTTCGTTGGCCACGGCCACGTAGCCCCCGTCGGGCGAAGGCACGCCCCGGCCCTCGACGGTTTCCGTGTTCAAGAACGGCCGCTCGCCGGTCCCGTCGGCGTACATCAAGTAAAGGTCGTAATCACCCTCACGGGTCGTAACGAAGAATACCTGTTTCCCGTCGGCGGTTATGGTCGGCATAAAATCGATACCGGGCGAATCCGTCAACTGCTTGCGGCCGCTCGAGTCCTCAAGCATTATCTCGTCATCGCCGTTAACCTCGGCGACGTACACGATCTTTCCGCCGGGTCCCTGGTACGCCATGCGCTCGTCTTCTTCGCTGGCGTAAATCGCCTGCGACTCGCCCGAAACCAGGTCGAGTTCGTATACGTCACGGCCTTCGTCGGTTTCCAGCGTATAAATCACACCGGACGCGTCGGCGGTGAACGCCGGGTCTATCTCCGAATCGTCGGTGTTCGTAAGCCGTACGACGTTTTCGCCCGCGAGGTTCATCAGGTAGAGTTCCCGATTACCGTCGCGGTCCGAGACAAAGACCACTTCCATCCCGTCGGGCGAGAGCGCCGGCTGGTCGTCGTATGCGTCGTCGTCGGTCAGGTTCTTGAACCCGGTCCCGTCGGTGTTTATAACGCATACTTCGGCGTTGCCGTTCCGCACCGAAGTAAAAACTATCTTACCCGTCGGTTGGGCGACCGCCGGGACGGCAATCGCCACCAAAGACAAAACAACCACTGCGCCTCTAAACATAGGAAGCCTCCTCCAAAACTAATCTCCCGCTTATTACTAAACCGGGTGTCGGTTACTCCTTCGAGAACTCCGCCTGTGCGTAAACCAGCGTAAACGTGTCAAGGTAAGACTGATTGAGCGGGTCTATCTCGAGCGCCGCCTTGAGCGCTTCCATCGCCCCGTCGAAGTCGCCGGTCTGGGCCATGAGCTGGGCTTTCAACGAGAGCATCCGCCCTTTGTTCGCTTCGTCCTCGATCTCTTTTTCAAGACCGGTATTTACCGCTTCTAACGGTTTCTCGAAGTCCGTCATATCCTTCCGCAGGTGGTACTCGGCCAGCGAAAGATAAACCTCGCCCCTGTCCGGGAAGTCCTCGGCCAGCTTATCAATTTCAGCCTTGCTTGCGTCGAAGTCCTCCTTCTGGGCTAGTATCGCCGCGCGAAGCCCGCGGGTACTTATCTTTTCGGTGTCGTCGGGCGCGTTTTCAACGGCTTTATCTATTTCTTCAAGAGCCTTGTCTTGATCGTTAGTGGAGTAATAGTACAACGCCATACCCTTGTGCCCGTACGAATCGTTTTCATCTATCTCAACGCACCGTTCGAACCGGTACTTCGCGAGTTCGATGTAAGCTCCCGACATTAAGGCGAGCTCGCCCCGCATCGCAGGATGTACCGACATCGCTTCGGCCGCGAAAGCGTTGGCCATTTGTAGATATATCCAGCCGATGCCATAGTTGGACTTAACGTCGTCGCCGGCGATCTTCGCAAGTTCAATTAACAACTCGCCGGCTTTATCGAAACGCCCGGAGTTGGCGAGTTCCTTACTTTCGTCAAACAACTCTTCTCGCTTCGCGTCCAGCCTTAACTCTTTCGCTTTATCGAACGTTTCGCTTTCGGGGTAATCCAGTATTATCTCGTCGCAAAGGTCAACGACGACCTCGTATTCCCCGTTGTCGAACGCCGCTTTTGCCCGGTCATATATCTCGACCGCCGGGTCTTCGCCGCCGCAGCCGGCTAAAACGACGGCCGCGAACATAACGCAGATTAATAACCGTAAATACTTACCCACTTTTATCCTCCTCCAGTTCGTCAAGCGTTTTATAAAGCTCTTTTTCCTTTTTCGATAGCTTACGCGGAACGATGATCGATAACCTTACGACGTGGTTCCCCTTTCCGCCGCCGCGGAGCCTGGGCATCCCTTCGCCTCGGGCATTTACGTTGTCGCCGTGCTGGGAACCCGCCGGTATCT
>CBDUXC010000387.1:0-2572 GCA_965371065.1 uncultured bacterium | reverse complement strand
GGGGAGTAATCTTTGGCCGGGTCCGTCGTTATCTGGGTCGGGGTCCCGCCGCCCGCCGGTATAATCCATATGTCGTAGTTGCCGCTCCGGGCGGACGAGAAGGCGATCGTGTTGCCGTCCGGCGACCAGGAAGGCGTGAAATCACCATCCGGGTCGGTCGTAACCTGCCAGAGCCAGTCGGTGGGCTGAGCCGTCGTTACGAAAACAAGTATCGCTATTAAATAGGCTAACGAAGATATCAATACGCGTTTCATACCGTTTACTTCCCCCTCTCCTATTTACTTCTAGGTTCGCCCCTTACCCTTTACGATATTAAAGCTATTATTAAGGTAAAGAGACCTAATATATTGATAATACCGTAGTTTAGAAATCGGACGAACCTAATAATTCGGTCCTCCCGGCCAGGGCCTTCCCCAGCGTAACCTCGTCGGCGTAGCGCAAGTCGCCGCCGACGGGCAGCCCCCGGGCGATGCGGGAGATTTTAGGTCCCAAGGGGCGGAGAAGCTGGGCCAGGTAATGGGCCGTGGCGTCGCCCTCCACGTCCGGGTCCGTGGCGATTATAATTTCTTTTGCCCCGTCGGCGACGCGCTCCACCAATCGGGATATCTCGAGGTCTTCCGGCCCGATTCCGTCCAGCGGCGAGATCGCGCCCATCAATACGTGATAGACGCCCGTGTACTGGTCGGTCCTCTCGAGAGCCTGGACGTCCTGCGGGTCCTCGACGACGCAGATGACGGACCGGTCCCGGTCCTCGTCGGCGCATATCGCGCAGACGTCCCCCTCGGTCAGGTTCCCGCACTCGCCGCAAAAGCGCACGCCCTCCTTCACCCGGCGCATCGCGTCGGCCAGCCCCACCACGTAGTCGTCGTCGGCCTTGAGCAGGTAGAAAGCCAACCGCTGACCCGACTTCCGGCCGACGCCCGGCATCTTGGTCAGTTCGTTGATGAGATGGTCCATCAATCTGGTATATCCGTACATCGCTACTTCCGTTTCTTTCCGATTAAGTTTACTATTATCGCGACCGCGCCGACGACGAACGTCAACGCCGCGACGGCAATCAGGATTATTACAATAGTAGTCAGGGGAATTCCGGCGATTGTCCGCGGTTTCGGGCAGGTCGCCGTCATAATAATCGGTTCGCCGTCGGCGACGCGCTCTATTGGATACATCCAGCGTACGGTCCGGCCGTCGTCCTCCACTATACCATCGGTGGACGTTACCGGGGCCGGCATCCGGACCCGCAGGGTATAGTAATGGCCCTTGAGCTTTTGCTTCTCGACCAGGAACTCGGCCTGTTCGATCAGGTCACGCTCCGGCGGCGTTATGACCGACCGGAAGTACAGCTTCTCGTACTCGTCCCGGAGAGAAAAGGTCTGGTACTCGGAGACGTCGTCGAGCTGGAGCTTGTTGACGTCGTCGAACTCGATTACGACGTATGTATGGTGGAGCCCGCCGCGGTCCTCGGCCCGTACGTCCACTACCCGCTGGCCCGGTTTCGTGAAACGGTACTCGTACTCGGCCAGGTCTTCCGCCGGGACGCGCTTCTCCTTGCCGTGCTCCCAGGACCAATCCGAGTCGAAGATAGTGAAGTAATCCTTGCTCGAGTAGTGGACCACCAGGCGCCCGGACCCGTCGGTTTCCAGGTCGACGGCGGCCTCGTAGTCCACGCAGCCGGCCAAGGCGACGAGTGCCGCCGCGACGCTTACCGCGGTCCTTATATAACCCTTCACGCTCACGTTAAAAAGGATACTCTATCGGCGGGGGTTTCGCAAGAGGAAAAGGCGTCGTATCAAGGTCTATTAACTAATCTCCTTCTATTGTTTCCTCGGGGCTTAATAAAACCCCTTGTTTAGACCTTGTGAACTCGAAGTCTTCTTGTTCCGAACCTTCACGTTTCGCCTTGATCTCAGTCAACATTCTATACTTGTCGTCTACCTTCCCTTTCTCTAAACGATCCAGAATAATCTTATAATACTCCTCGTCTATTTCGGCCGAAATATAGCGTCTTTTCAACCTTTTACAAATCTCCAGTTCGGACCCGCTTCCGCCGAACAGAACCAGGACAATATCGTCCTCGACCGTTGAAGCTTTAACAAGCATTTCAGATAGGTCCTGTGGTATCTGGCACGCGTGTATGCTCTTCTCGATACTAACGTTTTTAACAAGGTCGAAGTAGAACCAGCTATAAGGCATCCGACCTTTGGAGCCGTTCGCGATGTTCTTCTTTATACGCCGGTCTTCCGGGTTCTGATAAGGTACAGCTACCTGGTCCTTGTAGAAACGGTTTTTACCGCTTTTACGGCAATGTAGGATCGACCGGTGCGCGGTCGTAAAACGGTAAGGCGTATGACCTATGTTAGTGTTATATACCCAAACGTACTCCTGGACGTCGTAACACACGTCGTCCAGTAACCTCACCCTTAAATAAGCGTTCTGTTTGGGGTAATTAATCAGGAACATATTACCGGCGTCCTTCATTACCCGAAGCGACTCGCGGGCAAGCTCCACGTACCAGTCTATATACTCGTCGAAGTCCTTAGTATAAGTCTTATCGCCGTATTTAACGCCTACG
>CBDUXC010000386.1:0-2609 GCA_965371065.1 uncultured bacterium | reverse complement strand
CACGGCTTCGAGATTGGGCCCCCCGGGCTTCATCTCGACGTTGCGGTCGGACTACGCAACTTCTACGGGAACGAACTCATAACTCACGTCGGTTTCTCGATTTAACACTCGTATAAATGGGGTAGGTGAACAATTATGAAACGGTTTTCAAGCGTAGTAATCGCCCTTGCCCTCGTATTGCCGGCGGCCGCGTTAGGCGCCGAAAACGAACACGAGGACGTGATTCACCTGAAAGACGGGTCGGTTTACCGCGGCACTATCGTCGACGAGGTCCCCGGCGAGACTTATAAGATAGAACTCTACGGCGGGAGCGTCTTCGTCTTCGAGGCCGCCGAAATCGACTACATTTCACGGGAGTTAAAGGAAGGAGTAATAACGTCAATGGTTGCGGGAAAAGAAACGCCGGTCGAAACCCGCCGTCTGTTCTTCGGTTTCAGGGGTTTAGTTGGCAGTATATATATCAGCGACGAAGCACTGATTCCGTTCGGCGGTCTGTTTTTGTTCGGTTGGCGGGCCCACGCCGTATATACGCCGGCTCTGGCGGTCGGGTATATTCGGACCGAACCGAAGGACGGCGACCACAGGTCCGTCGAAGCACACAGCTTCGTCCCTATTCATATCCATAACAGGTTCGCGTTCTACCGCGGCCACTCGATGAAGATATACGGCGAGTTCGACGCAGGCTACGGACTGGTGTACGGTGGGGGAGATTCGGGCGAAAAAGGCGGGTTCCTGTACGGTTTCGGACAGGGGTTGGAGCTGGGGTCGGGTAAAACCCGTTTGGACTTATCGGCGGTACTTTACGTCCAGCATTACGATTACGGTCATTGGGGAGCGGAACCGAAGTTATTATTCCTCGGCGGAATCGGTTTTTCGATGTAAAGTACTCTTAGCCACAATCTCTTCGAAAGGGAGGTTATGGACAAGAAAGCTTTGCTAGTGTTTCTAACCTCGGTGCTCCTTTCGACGGCGACTTACGGAGCCGAAACCGAATACGAGGACGTAATCCACCTCAAAGACGGGTCGGTCGTCCGCGGGCTTATCGTCGAGGAGGTGCCGGGCGAAACGTACAAGATCGAACTCTACGGCGGAAGCATGATTATTTTCGCGGCCGACGACGTGGACCGTGTCGTCCGCGAACCGATTGGACGGCGAGACGGGCCGAAAACGGGACCTTCGGCGAACGGGTATCGGTCGGTTTTGTTCGGCGCCAGCTTCATATTCGGGAAGTACGGCGACCACGGAGAGAGTTTTTACGGCGCCGAAGCGTTAGTGAGTTGGCAGCTGTCGAGGTTTTTCTCGCCGGCCGTGGGCCTCGGCTATAACCGTGCGGTATACGAATACTATAACGCCGAGAACCTTACCTATAACATCATACCGGTTTATTTAAGCGGCAGGTTCACGTATCTACGTACCGGTTTGGTTGGTTTTTACGCGGATTGCTACGGAGGATACGGACTCGTTTACGCGAGCGGGACGCCCGGCCAGTCCGGCGGTCTGATGTACGGCGTTGACCACGGGTTGGAGTTCGGGCCGCGCCGGCTCCGCGGTTACGTCTCGTTCGGGTACCGTCGGCAGCACCATCTGGACCGCGCCGGGGGCGCGCTGTACGTCCGCCTGGGCGTCTTGATGTAAGTCTCCTTGAAGTCGGCGCGATACGGAAAGGAAACGGTTATGAGGAACTTCATTTTAACGTCCGCGGTCTTCGCGCTGTTTTTAACGGCCGCCCGAGCCGCCGAATACGAGGACGTAATATACCTGAACGACGGGAGTGTAATACGGGGGACTATAGTAGAAAGAGTGCCCGGCGAGACGTACAAAATCGAAATCGCCGGCGGGAGCGTGCTGGTCGTAGACGCCGACGAGGTCGAAAAGATAACCAAGGAGCGCCGTACGGCCGAAACCGACGAAAAGCTTTACGTCGGACACGTCTGGGGATACAGGCCGTTCCTATTCGGGTTCCAGCCGGTCTTCGGGATGAACTCGGATGGGGGAAGTACGGAAATCCTATACGGCGCCGAGTTCAAGTTCGGGTACCGGGTGGTCGATTTATACGCCGCCGGCCTCGGTTTCGGCTATAACCGAATCTACGAACAAAGCCGAGTACCGATATACTTCCACAACAGGCTAACCTACTACCGTACGCCTTCCACCGGCATTTACACGTATATTAACGTAGGATATGGTATGGTATTCGCCGACTACGGAGACGGAAACTACGGCGGTATGATGTTCGGCGTGGGCGAAGGCTTCGAGATAGGCGGGCCGAAGTTCCACGCGGATATCTCGTTCGGGTTATACTCTCAGGGGTATTCGTACTGGGGTTCCCTTAACCACATTATATTTAAAACCGGGTTCTCTTTGTAGCCCGCCGTTATCGTTCGAAAAACATACAATAACCCCGGCGAAGCCCGGGGTTATCAGCTAAACTTACCTTTCAGTCCAGGCTTTTCGTACCGGCCCGTTTCTCTTCCTCTATGACGCTGGAGCTCGCTTTATACGCCGCCGGGGCATAAACGCCGCCGTCGCCGCCGTTCAGCCATAGGTGGAAGGTGGCGTCCGGCCAGATCATAATATGCCCCGGCCCGGGCATTTCCTCGTTCGGGACC
>CBDUXC010000385.1:0-2611 GCA_965371065.1 uncultured bacterium | reverse complement strand
GCTGGTCGTGGTCTGCCCGTTCTGCGCGGTGTTGTACGACGACAACCAACGGAAAGCCGACGGCCTGCTCGAGACCGAGCTTAACGTACCGATAGTATATCTTCCCCAGGTCCTGGGCCTGGCGCTGGGTATGACGCCGAAAGAAGTCGGGCTTAAGCTGCAGAAGAACAAACCGGCGCGGCTGATAGAAGCGTTTACGGAAGCAAAAGCGTAGGGGTAAGCCTTTACGAGCTGTCCGGTCGGCCAGTCCGGGCGAAGCCCGGCTAAGGAGGGCAAAATGGATTTACTAGACCGCATTTCAATTGACGCCGAGATTTGCCACGGGAAAGCTTGTATTAAAGGGACGCGTATTATGGTCTCGGTCGTACTTGATAACTTAGCGGCTGGTTCGACGCCAGACGAAATTATCGAAAGTTATCCGACTCTCACTAAAGAAGACGTTAAAGCCGCGATCGCGTACGGGGCCGAGCTTGCGAAGGAGCGTTCCGTTCCTGTAGGGGCTAAATTATAACGGTGCTTTCGGGTACTTTTATGGGCTATTACGAGCGGATTATAAATAGACTAGACGAGTTAATAAGCAAAGCGGACGACGTACTGTCGACCAAGCGGAATGGCGGGAAGTTTGTCGGTACAACAGTAGATGGGGAATTATTTCAATATTGGAAAACGGCTGCTTTATCTTTCCTCGAAAGGGTATTCGGTAAAGAAAGTACGCATTACCAGTCCTTCGAAAAGAATTGCGTAAAGAGTTACCACGAGAGCTCCCCTTACGTTGTTACGATATGCCGAGGGGTTCTGAAAGGTGCCAAAGACGATGTAGAAAGCGGCTACTTCGTTAAAGTAGAAGATCTTGTAGCAGCCGACATTTTTACGGATTTCCTCGGGATGGCCGAACACCTATTAGAAAACGGTTACAAAGATCCGGCTGCTTCGTTAGTAGGCGCGGTCTTGGAGGATGGGCTAAGGAAAATATCTAACAAAAACGAAGTTAAACTTAAGAGTAAGGAGAATATTAAATCTCTTAACGACAAACTAGCTGATAAAGGTATCTATAACCGAATAGTCCAAAGAGAAATACATACTTGGAACGAGTTAAGAGACTATGCTGACCACGGCCATTTCGACGAGTATAACTCGGAACAAGTTTCTAGTATGTTAACGGGCGTAAGGCGATTCCTTGGCGAATACTTATAATAATTACTACGGTGAAATGCCTAAAAAACAGAATATAAAGAACCCCCCCACCGGCGCCGCGATGGTGGTCGGCGGCGGCGTCGCCGGCGTACAGTCGGCCCTGGATCTGGCCAACGCCGGGTTCCGGGTCTATCTCGTCGAGAAGTCGGCGGCTATCGGCGGGGTTATGGCGCAACTCGACAAAACCTTCCCCACAAACGACTGCTCGATGTGCATCCTGGCGCCCAAGCTAGTCGAAGCGGCGCGCCACAAGGACATTGAACTGCTGACACTCGCCGAATTGGAACGGCTCGACGGCGAACCGGGCAACTTCACCGCGTACGTCCGTAAGGGCCCGCGCTACGTGGACGCCGACGCGTGCACCGCCTGCATGGACTGCGAGCAAGCCTGCCCGGTCCTGTATCCGGACGAGTACGAGGTCGAGCTGGTGGACCGGCGCGCGATATACCGGCCGTACGCCCAGGCGATACCCAATCTGTACGCGATTACGAAGCGCGGGACCGCGCCCTGCCGGACCGCCTGCCCGATAGACCAGGCGGCCCAGGGCTATGTCGCGCTTATCGGCGAGGGGAAGTTCAAGGAAGCGCTCGCCCTTATCCGCAAGCAGAACCCGCTGCCGGGCGTCTGCGGCCGGGTTTGCCACCACCCCTGCGAAGATAACTGCGTCCGCGGCGACGTGGACGCGTCGGTCTCGATTCGGTCGCTCAAGCGCTTCGTCGCCGACTGGGAGCCGGCCAACGAACCGGACTATTCGTACGTAGACGACTACGAAATAGAGAAGAACGATAAGCGTGTCGCCGTCGTCGGTTCCGGCCCCGCCGGGCTGACAGCCGCCCACGACCTGGCGCTGGCCGGCTGCGACGTGCGGGTCTTCGAGGCCCTGCCCGTCGCCGGCGGAATGCTGCGGGTTGGTATCCCGGAGTACCGCCTGCCGCGGGATATATTACAGCGCGAGGTTGCGTTCCTGGAGAAGTTGGGCGTTCACTTCACCTACAACGCCGAGCTGGGCAAGCACTTCGACCTGGACAGCCTGTTCGATGACGGTTACGAGGCCGTCTTCGTCGGTATAGGCGCTCACAAGAGCCTTAAGCTCAATATCCCCGGCGAGGAACTGGATGGCGTCGTCGGCGCGGTTGAGTTCCTCCGCGAGTACAACCTTGAGGGCAAAGTCAAGGTCGGCAAGAAGGTCGCCGTTATCGGCGGAGGGAACGCGGCCATAGACGCCGCACGGACCGCGAAACGCATGGGCGCGGACGTTACGATAGTCTATCGCCGTACGCGCAAAGAGATGCCCGCGGACGCGGCCGAGGTGGACGCGGCTCTGAATGAAGGCGTCGCGCTGGAGTACCTGGCCGCGCCGGTGGAGCTACCGGGCGACGGGAAGCGCGTTACCGGGATGCGCTGCATCAAGATGGAT
>CBDUXC010000384.1:0-2611 GCA_965371065.1 uncultured bacterium | reverse complement strand
TCCAGGGGCTCGTCGTTGACGTCGTCGGCGTACGAGATGACGATGGTACACCCCATCCACTCGAACATCTTCTCGGACGGGCCGACGCAGCCAGGCGACGCGCCTCGGTCCGCGTAGATGCCCACAACTATATCCCCGTCTACGAAGACGATACCGTCGCCGCAGTGTACCAGCGGTATCAGTACAATCGACAGGAGCAAAGAGAAAGCGAGTAAACGTTTTGGGCTCATTACGGTTCTCCCTTCCGCGGGTTTTACTGGTCAGCTATATATTTATAGTAATCGGCGCCGGAGAGTCGTTACACCGTTAAAGGTCGGCGTTACTTTGGTTGTGCTGTCTAAACGGCGCTCGAAACCTTCCACGAAAGATATCGGGTATCGCCCTGTTCAACTTACCGCCAACGCCAACCTCCCCTTGACTATCCGCCTTACGAAAGTTACACTACCGTACTCTAATCACGACAGCCAACCAAAGGACGGAACCATGGCGAAAGAAACCGGCGGCGAAAGCCCCGGCAAAACCTACTACGGGATGCTCGAGTGCGGGATAAAATGCCCGAAGTGCGACGGGCCGGTGCCGCTGAACGGTCCGTGGGAGACCGCCCACTGCGACCGGTGCCAGGCCGATATAGATATACCCAACGACTACTGGACCGGCATATTCGACGACATTATCGAAGACATTAAGTCCGGCGAACTGGCCGAGGGCGAAGGGCAGAACTCGACTATCTTCGGGACCTTTCACACGACGCTTCTATACGGCCACCTGATACCCCGGTGCGAGGAGTGTAAGACGGACTTCGATATGGATACGTTGGACCTGGCGCTTGCGAAGGCGTTTGCTCACAAGTGCGCGAACTGCGGTCACGAGACGGACGTGGCTCCGCCGCCCGAGTGGGCTAAAGAGGGGTACCCGAAAGCGAAGGTTTTCATCAACGCGATTATGGAAACCGGCGCCAAAGGCGAAGCGCCGGCGGTCTCGGGTCCCGTGGCGTTTACCTGCCCACAGTGCGGCGGCGCCCTGATGATCGACGGCACCGAACGACTGATGCCGTGCAAATTCTGCGGCGTGAACGTCTATCTGCCGGACGACCTGTGGTTCCGCCTCCACCCGGCCAAGACCAAAGCCCGGTGGTTCGCGGTATTCGCCGAATAAGCCCTGCAACGGTTCGAAGCAGTTAAATTACTATACGCCTCCCTCGATAACTTCCAACACCAACCCGTCCGGGTCCCGGACGAAAAAGCGTCGGGCCCCGCGTTCCAAAGGCTCTTCGAACTCAACGCCCTTTTCTTCAAGATAATTATACGCTGCTTCGATGTCGTCCACGAGCAAGTCGAACGAAAAGGTCGGTTTCGAACAATAAGGTTCCGAGGAACGCGGAGCGGCGGCAACCGGAAGGAGCAGAACGTAGGTCGAACCGCACTTAAGTAGCCGGGCCGGCCCCTCCTCCTCCACCGGTTCAAAGCCCAGTATGTCACGGTAGAAGCGTAGGGACTTATCTACGTCCGTACATATCACGTTAATCTCGCCAATCGAGAACCGCATTACTGGCCTCCCATACGTGTATCCAGCGCCGAGTCGGAAAAACTACAACCTAGCCCAATATACTACAATCCATACGCGGCCCGTCCGGTTAAATTCAAGGGAGCGGGTACTTCCATATAGTTTTCCGTAGATTCGGTACTCGGGTTCTGGTAAAATTTAGGGAGTCATCTGTTTATAACGCGCTAAAAAAGGAGCAAAACCGCTTTGGACAAGAAAAGCCCCATTTACCTTTCCCGCTTCGCCTCCCCCCTCGGCAAGTTCACGACCGCGGCGACCGATTCGGCGATACTGGCGGTCCTCTTACCCGGCTTCGGCGACCGCGGTTTAGTACCACACTTAATACAGAAGTTTCCCGGCCGCCCGGTCGTCGAGCGGCCGAACGAACTCGGCGACGCCGCGCGGAAGCAGATACTCGAGTATCTCGACGGTCGTCGTCGGGTCTTCGAGCTGCCTACCGAGATGAACGTAACCAATTTCCAACGCGGTATTTATAGCGCGATGCGCGCCGTTCCGTACGGCGCGGTCGTATCGTACGGCGAGCTGGCCGCCGCGGCGGGGCACGCCGGCGCGGCCCGGGCGACCGGCGGAGCCTGCTCCGCTAACCCGTTGCCTCTCATACAACCGTGCCATCGTATCGTCGGCGCGAACGGCCCCGGCGGCTTCGGCGGGAACGTCGAGCTAAAGCTGGCGCTCCTGGAGATGGAGGGGGTCGACGTATCGCGGTGGCAAGGAAAACCTAAAGGATAAAACGTATGTACAAGAAACCTAACTTATTAATCATATCGTTAATCGCTTTATTCGTAGTCGGCTCCGCCGTCGCTTGCTGCGGCGACTTCGCCGAGAAGCTGCCGTTCGAGAAAGATGAAGATACCGGCGTTGAAGGACATCCTTATACCGGCGGCGGAACCCCGCCCGGCGACGTAGTTTACGCCGGCGGCGACGGAACGTCGATGGAGAAGGCTGTAGTTATCGTCGGCGCCTCCGGCGAGTTCGAAGGCGTGGCTTCCTAATTCGATTGGCTCGAGATTCAGTTCGGTCCCGAGAACGTCAACTGGCAAAACCTGGG
>CBDUXC010000383.1:0-2611 GCA_965371065.1 uncultured bacterium | reverse complement strand
GAAGAACCCGCTCCCGAAACCGTAAACGCGATTATGAACGCCGGCGTTCGAATCCGCACGACGGCTCGCGAAGACATGGGCGCGGGCGCCGGGGCGTTCTTGCGGCGCGCGGCGACGACGGCCGCGTCGGTCTTCTCGTTCTCGCCGACCGACGTCTGGCGTTATAACCCCCGTAACTTCCGTGAAGAAGTCGCTTACTCCGTTCACGAAACAAAGCCCGACGCCGTCGTCTTCGACCAGTGGTTCCTCTACGCGACGGTTCAAAAACTGGCCGCGAAAGCGGTTTATTACGCTTACGAAGTCGAGTGGCTTTTCAACGAAAGGTTCGCCGACGAGGCCGACAACGTTTTTCTTAGTACCGCCCGAACGGTCCGCGGCGGACGCCGGAAGGTCTACGAGCGGAAGGCCCTCGCGCGCGCCGACGCGGTTGTTTGTTCTTCGCCGACGGTCGCCGCCGAATTGCGACGATACTACATACGGCCGCTCGACGTAGTACCGCCGCCGGTCGAGAGGCCGCGAAACGCCGGCACCGGCGGGTTCACATCCCGTGAGATAGTTTACGTAACCGATCGCTTCGCGCGGCGCGACGCAACGGCCGTGAAGTGGTTAGCCAAGTTCGTGATACCGAAAGTGCTCTCGAAGGTTCCGAATACCACCCTGACCGTCTACGGTAAAGGAGCGGAAGTTTACCTAGAACCGCTGTCAACCGAACCGTGGTTCCGCATAACCGCCGAAGAAGCAACCGATTTATTCACCCGGGCGGCGATCGCCGCGTTCCCCCACTGGTCCGGCGACGGCGCCAACTTCGCGGCGCTTAACGCGATGGCGTTCAGTTTGCCCGTCGTCGCGACGCCGATAGGTGCGGAAGGGACACCCGGCGACATAAGTTCCGGCGTCGCCGTTCGTTTATACGCGGAACCGTTCGCCGAAGAAGTAATAAAACTCTTGACCGACGAACGGTTATACGCCGAACGGTCGACCGCCGCCGGGGCGTACGCCGAAAAAACGTTTTACGTAGACGTACCGACGGCGCCTTTCCTGGGTATTAATCAAAACAAGTGAAAGATGTGCTTACTTCTGAAATGCGGGTAAATAAGAAAAAGACCCGCGCTTTCGCACGAGCCTATCCCGTAGCGTATAAACTCCAACCGCCGCCGGATAACCGGCGGTTATTCGCGTCTTAAGAAAGAAACGGTTCCGCCGTTAGTAACTCGGGTCGGGCGTAGGAGGCGGAGCTGGGGGTTTGGCCGCCAGCTCATCCTTGAGGGTTTTCCCGGCTTTAAATTTCGGGACCTTCTTCGCCGGGATGTGGATCGAAGCCCCGGTCCGCGGGTCGCGGCCCATTCGGGCTTTACTCATCCTGGCCTCGAACGTACCGAAACCTACGACGGTTACCTTTTCGTCCTTTTTGAGCGATTCGACGATATAATCGAAAACGCCGTTGACCGCGCAGCCAGCCTTCACTTTCGTAATGTCGCAGCGGGCGGCTATCGCGTCGATGATATCAGCTTTTGTAACAGCCAATTTGATATCTCCTTTCTATAATATTAGATTAATACGATGGCCCTTTTAGTACCCTTCGAAATCTACAACATCCGGTAGAAATTGTCAACAAAAAACCGTAATCGCTTTATGACCAATAAGCCCGTATTATTAGCCGGAAAAACCGGCCTTTTCGTTAACCGGAAAGCACGATATTCTATCAGAACGTATAAAGAACCCGCGGTTTTACTCTCTACCCAATCTAGTTCTAGCCGAATCCAACCAATCCGACTCGCAGTCGCGTCCCTCTTCCAAGAGCGCCCGCCAGACCGCCGGCGCCTGCGCCGGATACGCCTCCTCGTACAGCAGCGCAAGGTTATACAACGCGAACCCGTCGTACGGTTTAAGCTCTAAAGCTTTGGACAAAGCCTCCTCGGATTCCACGTACATAGCGGCTTGCCGCTCTACGGCACCCAAGTACTTATACGCCTCCGCGTCGTCCGGCCGTAGCGCGGCGGCACGTATAAAATAGCCACCGGCGCCTTCGAAATCTTCAATTTGAGCGCCGGCGGCGCCGGCGTTGAACGCGTACTCGTATTCCTCGGGCGCGAAATCCGAAGCCTTCGCGTAGTTGGCGTATGATTCCTCGTACCGCTCCATTTTATTGTAACACTCGCCCAGGTGAAAGTACGTCTCGGCGAAGTTAGGCGCTATTCCGATAATTTTCTCGTAATCCGTTACGGCGGCTTCATAGTCCTCTGCCTGGTAATGGGTATACGCCGAGTCGAAAAGCTTCTTCACGGCCTCTTTCTTCTCGTGCTCCTCGCCCCCGATCAGCCGCAGGCAACCGACCGCCGCAAGGGAAAAGATGACGACGGACGCCGCTACGGCAATACGAATAATATATCGTTTTCGAGCCATACGGCCCACCCCGTTCTCAGTCCCGCGCGGTCTTTCTCTCCAACTCGTTTATCCGTGAACGCGCTTCTTTCAAGGAATACTTCTCGCCGGGCTGCCCGTCGGCCAGCTCAACGTACCGTCTCCACTGCCTTAAAGCCTTCAAATCGTTGAAACTCCCGTAGGCTTCGGCGAGGCGGTAGTGCGCTTCGAGAAAAGTGCCGTCCAAACT
>CBDUXC010000382.1:0-2616 GCA_965371065.1 uncultured bacterium | reverse complement strand
GCGATAATAGGTGCGTCGGTACAGTCGGTAGAGGAAGCGGTCGCCGTGTCGACCTACGGGCCCGATTATATCGCCGTTAGCCCGGTGTTCGCGACCGGGACCAAGCCGGACCACGCGCCGCCGCTGGGATTGGAAGGATTGCGGGAGATACGGGCTCGCGTTCCCGAGAGAATAATAGCGATAGGCGGGGTTACGATAGAAAACGCCGCCGACGTAATCGCTGCGGGCGCGGACGGGATAGCGGTGGTTACGGCGCTGACTTTGGCCGAGAACCCGGCGGCCGGCGCTCGCGATTTGTTAAACGAAATAGCCCGCGGTAGGGAATACACGAGCTAAAAGGGCGTAGTGCACGCTATTAAGAACGAGCGTGGAACTTCGAAGTAATACTCTATTACCGACGGGGTTTAATTGACAGATATTAAGTAATGTGCTATATATTAGGATAAGAAGCGTCTCCTTTAACGGAGGTCGAATATGAAAAAAGCTCTCGTCGTAGTTCTCTTAATCTCGGCTGTGGCCGGTTGGTCCGTTTGGTTGCGGCATTTTGAAGGGGAATCCTATACCCACGTGGCTCAAACCGAAGCCGGCAACGGTGGGGGCGTACGCTTCGACCCGCCGTTTGAGTGCGGTTGGATCGAGACTGTGGAATTTTACGTTCACCAGGACCCTGACGAAGATTGGAACAGTTTCAGGTTATGGTTATGTGAGTACCGGCCCGGGGCCGATATTCCGGGCGACTTAATCTACGATTTCGGAACCGTAGTTTACGACCTCCCCGGCGACGAAGGCTGGGTATCGTTTTCTACCGATTACTTCTGGGATAGTTTGGACTCCTTCGTGATCGTGCTGATACAGGTCGACGACAGCCCGAACTGCAATTCGCTGGCGGTAGACGTCGAGCAGACCGATCCGAACCCGAACTTCAATTATTTCGACACTTATTGGATACCGTTTATACTCAAAAACGGCGACTTCCTGGTGCAAGTAGATTTCGTCGATTACGAGACCGTAGAACCCGAATCTCTAGGTAATATAAAAGCGTTATATCGATAAGGACGAAAAGGTAAACGTATAAAGGCAATAACCCGTCTGAGGGGGCGACAAGGTTTCGACGGGGATGTACGGGAGGCAGGTTGCACGCCGCGGCCCCGCAACCGCGCAACAAGCGGGAAAAACTCAAAAGCCGATTCAAACTTGGCTTACGCTGCGTAGCAGCGACCCGGCCAATCGGTAAGCGCGCCCGCCGCGTGCCAGGCCGGGTTCGGAAATGCGGGCTAGGGTTCCGTGATGCTCCCGCCGGCACGGACCGACAAGAAAGCGGGATAGCAACGCTCAGTCCCGGTCGGGGGGAAAGGCGAAGCGAACGACAAACCCGGCATACGCGTGTAGAAGCCTGTCGGCCCGCATCCTCGGACGCGGGTTCGATTCCCGCCGCCTCCAATATAATGTGATGCGATGGCCCCGCCGCGCGGGGTCTTGTTTCAACCTCGCGTGAGGAACTTTTTTTCGAGGAGGGATTTATATGAAAGCCGGACACTTTATACTCTTATCGTTAATCTTTACGGTTATATACGGTAATGCTTACGCGGCATTAAGCCCCGTGGACCGCGAAACGTCCATAACCGCCACGTTCTCCATCGTCGCGTACGACGCCGAGACCGAGGAGTGGGGCGTCGCCGTAGCGTCCAGGGTCCTGGCCGTCGGTTACATCGTGCCGTGGGCCCGCGCCGGCGTGGGCGCCGTCGCCACCCAGGCGCTGGCCGACGTTTCTTACGGTCCGGACGGGCTCGCCCTGATGGAGGAAGGCTTATCGGCTGAAGACGCCCTTGAGGAACTACTGTCAGCGGACGACGGGCGCGAAGAAAGGCAGCTCGGTATAGTCGACGGCAGCGGTACGCCCGCCGCGTTCACAGGTACCGAGACCCTCGAGTGGTCGGGGCACATAATCGGAGACCATTATACCGTCCAAGGGAACATACTCGCCGGCGAAGATGTCCTAGTTGAAATGGAGCGGGCGTATATGGAGACCGACGGGCCGCTGGCGCGGCGCCTCGTTGAGGCGCTGAAAGCCGGCGAAGCCGCCGGCGGCGACAGCCGGGGAAAGGAGTCGGCCGCGCTTCTCGTCGTGAAAGAACGCGGCGGCTACCAGGGCGTGGACGACAGGCTCGTTGATATACGGGTGGACGACAACGCCGAACCGGTCGTCGAACTGGCTCGCATATACGATATGTGGGAAGTTCGATTTGTCCTTCGCGTGTATCTTGACGCTGAAGGCGAGACGGAACGAGAATATGCGTACGGTATTATCGAGCGGGCGATCGGTGATGAGAGCGACGACGCGGAAATACATAACGCGATGGCCTGGGAGCTCGCGGTCAGAAAACTTTACCCGGACGAAGCTCTGGAGATGGCTTTAAGGGCTATCGAACTTGCGCCCGACGACTCGAATATAATGGACACGGTCGCCGAAGCCTATTACGCCGCCGGGGAATACGAAAAAGCGGTCGAGTGGGAGAAAAAAGCCCTCGAGATAGAACCGAATCACGCGTATTTTAACGAGCAGTGGGTGAAGTTTGAGGGGGCGCGAGCGGGCGACGATTAGTAGTTACGATTATG
>CBDUXC010000381.1:0-2618 GCA_965371065.1 uncultured bacterium | reverse complement strand
TTACCTTGTGACCCAAAACCGCGAACATTTGACGGATCATACGCTTCCGGCCGTAAACGGCGCTGACGGAAACGGTCGACCCCGCCCCGGACCGCTTTACGGAACCCACGTTCACCTTACCTATGTGGCCCTCCTCTAATTCGACGCCGCGCTCGAGCGCGGCTACGTCTTTTTTCGTTACGCGGCCCCTGACTCCTACGACGTACTTCTTGACGACGCCGAACGAGGGGTGGGCCACGCGATGGGCGAACGAGCCGTCATCGGTCAACAGAAGCAGGCCCTCGGTATCGCCGTCGAGCCGGCCCACCGGCTTCAAATCGCGCAGCTGCCGCGGCAGCTCGTCGCGGACCGTCCTGCGGCGGTGCGGGTCTCGCGTCGTCGTCAAAACGCCCCGCTTTTTATTATACGCTACGTACCGAAAACGTCGCCGCGGCCTTACCTCCTTGCCGCCGACCGAAACGGCCCCGCCGGGCGGAACGCGAAAAGCCAGGTCGTCGACGACGGCGCCGTCTACCGCGACGCGGCCTTCCTTCACCAACCGTTCCACGGCCCTTCGCGCGCCCAGGCCGCACATCGCCAGGTAGCGGTTAATGCGGATGCCGTCCGAAGTATGACTCTTCTCTGAAATAATTAGCGTAAGAATTTAAACCCTTATCCCTAATAGCGAACCTACCAATTCTAAAAACTCTTTACCGTCTTTAGTCGTATGGTCTTTAATCGTTTCGAGATTGAAAAACCTAGTCGTAGTTGGAGATTCGCTTTTCGCTTTAGCTAAGTCGACATCGATATTTAAAACCGTCCAGAACTGGGGATAACCAAGGTTCTTTGCTTTAAGATGGCTTTTCTCGGCCTCGCCTAGGCGATTATGTACATTGGAAACGTCGGTGCCGCCTTTTATTTCGATCGACAGAATTTTTTCCGAACGATCGGGAAGGATTTGAAGGACCCTTACGTCGGGGTCGTGTAAAAATTCGATTATTATTTTACGGCCCGAATCATTTTCGATCAGTAAAGACCTTTTAGTCGTATCGACAATATAATTCGATACTATATTTTTCGTCATATCAAAAAACTCGCGGACCGCTTCCTTACCTATCCTTGTATTTTCGCTCCCCCTGAATTGGGGTCCCAAGGTTAGCATTTGCAAATCGTGGACGATATTTAAAGATATATCGTCAATGTTTTCGACTAAGAATTCGGCGGTTTTAACCAAGCTACGGCATAAATTATTTATCATCGGTTGTAACTTTTCGCGGATTTCGCCTCTTTCTTCCAGGCCCTTAAAACTACCGAAAGGCCCCTTACTATAGAATTCTTTTTGGGAAAGGCCATACAGCAAACGGTAATAACCAAGGAGGAAAGGGTTGGTTTCTAATAAATATGGTACAGGGAAAAATACTTCTCCCCGTAAACCATAAGACGCAACCCGAGCTAATCGCTCGGGCTTCACGTAAGTATTTAGTTCATGGTCTAACTTTTTTACTTCTAGTTTTTCGACCGTCCTCTTAAACGCGTCGGTTAAATACAAATCGCTTAATTCTTGGAGGCGGTAATAAAAAGCTATTTGTAGATTAGGTATCAGTACGCCGAAACTCCCTTCCCTTCGTTTTTTCATGTTTTCACTCCCAGCCCAGTCTTTTCTTCGCAATAGAAGCATATTCGTCGTTAATCTCGATTCCAACGATATTCCGTCCTAATTTCAAACACACTTCGCCTACAGTCCCCGACCCGAAAAATGGATCTAAAACCATATCCCGAGGTTCTTTTGATGCCTTTATGCAGGGTTCGATAAGATTGGTGGGATAGGTAGCGAAGTGCGCTCCGGGGAAAGGTACTGTTTTTACGTTCCAAACGGTCCTTTTGTTTCTCGGCGTTCCGTTTCGGCCAGTGGTCTCCTGCATAACTTCGTAGTTATAAAAATATTGTTCTGATTTTGAAAACATAAAAATGTATTCGTGCGCGCGCGTAGGCCGGTCTTTTACGGATTCGGGTTGACAGTTGGGTTTATACCAAATTATATCCGACCGGAGGTACCATCCATCCTCTTGCAAAGAAAACGCTACACGCCAAGGAACGCCGATAAGGTCTTTCGGTTACAACCCTTCGGGCGTGGGAGGCCTATACGCCATTGCTCGAGCCGGATTCTTTTTATCTGCCGCCCGCGTATTCCGGTCTCCGCTAGTATAAGTATCGCCTAAATTTAACCATAATAAACCGTCGTCCGTTAGAACTCTCTTAACCTCTTTAAAAACTCCCGCCAAATTCTTAAGGTATTCGGGTAGGTATTTTTCCGCACCTATCTGACCTTCAACACAGTAATCGCGCGGTCCCCAATAAGGAGGGCTCGTAATACAACATCTGAATATTTTCGACGGTAGTTTTTTCAATAAGACCCGGGCATCGCCAATTATTATTCCGCTGCCTTCGGGCTCAACCCTGATAAGCCTCGCAGTACCGCCTGAATAACGATCCCGGTCCTTCACCATTCTAATTTTACCTTAAAGGGCGCAATAATAAAAAAGATACGACCGCCGTTACTTGTGACTAGGTTTCCTCATCCTTTTCTTCCAACGACGGGAGGTCGTTCAGGGCGGCGAGGCCGAAATGTTGGAGGAATT
>CBDUXC010000380.1:0-2620 GCA_965371065.1 uncultured bacterium | reverse complement strand
GGCCGCGTTCTTCGCGGACCTGCGGCACCCGGGCGTGATGAAGCCCACGGGCGACCTGGAGACCGCCGAGGAGTTCGGGATAACGACGCTCCGGGATCTGACCTGGCGGGATATTTTGGACTTCGACGCATGCACCCGTTGCGGCCGGTGCGAGGCCGGCTGTCCGGCCCACGCAAGCGAGAAGCCCCTTTCGCCTATGAAGGTCATCAAGGACCTGAACGTTTACTTCGACAAGAACCCGGGCGCGTTCCAAGGCGACGATACCCACGTACTAACCGAAGAAACCGGGGTAACGCCGGACGCGGTCTGGGCCTGTACGACATGTCTTTATTGTGATTACGTGTGCCCGACGTACGTGGGGCAGATGTCCAAGCTTCTCGAGTTGCGCCGGAGCCTTGTCCTGATGCAGGACAGCTTTCCCGGCGAGGTCGGTACAGCGTTCCGGAACTTCGAGACCAACAGCAACCCGTGGGGCTTAGGTTGGGCCGAGCGGGCCGCGTGGGCCGAAGGGTTGGAGATACCCCTTGCGGCCGACGGGGGTAACTTCGAGTACCTGTTTTTCCCGGGCTGCGCCGGGTCCTTCGACAAGCGGAACATAAAGGTATCGAAGGCGCTCGTGGACGTACTTAAAGCCGCCGATGTTTCCTTCGCGATACTGGGGACCGAGGAGAAGTGCTGCGGCGAATCGCCCAGGCGACTGGGCCACGAGTTCCTCTTCGCCAAGATGGCGGCCGAGAACGTCGCGACCTTCGAGAAGTACGGCGTGAAAAAGATAGTAACCACGTGCCCCCACTGCTACAACACCTTCAAGAACGAGTACCCGGGGCAGGGCGCCGACCTGGAAGTCTATCACGAGACCGAGCTAATCGCGCAATTCATCGCCGACGGGCGCTTGAAGCCGACCGGCGGCAACGGCGAGGTCGCAACCTTTCACGATTCCTGTTACCTGGGACGCTACAACGATATTTACGCCGAGCCGCGGGCGGCTTTACGAGCGTCGGGCGTTACCGTAATGGAGATGAAGCGGTCCGGCAAGAAAAGTTTCTGCTGCGGCGGCGGCGGGGGTCGTATGTGGCTCGAGGAAACCCTGGGCGAACATATCTGCCGCTTGCGCGCCGAGGAGGCGATCGAGACGGGGACCGACGACATAGTAACGGCCTGCCCGTACTGCCTGACTATGCTCGAGGACGGCGTCAACGAGCTGAATAAGGAGGACCGCGTGAACGTGAGGGATTTGGCGGAGGTCGTGGCGGAAAAGTTATAACATTGCCTCCAAACGGCGGGGCCCAATATACAAAGCAACTGGCGCCGACGTAAGCTAGCGAGAATTAATCGGTTAGAAATACCTGCCCGCCTGAATATTATATGTTATAATCGTAAATAGCGGAGGATCGTTATGGGAAAAGCGGTATTAGAAAAAGGTACCGGCGAAGAAGTGATTACTGTTCTCGCACGTAAAGGCGACAAGTTATACATCGCCGAGTGTAAAGAACTCGGGCTTTATACTCAAGGAGAAACCTGGGAAGAACTTGTAAAGAACGTAAGGGAAGCCGTTGAGTTATCGGTAGAAGACGACAGGAAGTCAATTGACGACTTCAAGATAACGATACTATATAAAGATTTCGTTTAACAGTCCACATTGAATCCTAAACTCCCCGTAATATCCGGCAGGAAATTAACTAAAGTACTAAAAGCGTACGGTTACGAAGTAGCCCATACGCGCGGAAGCCATATTAGGATTCGAACGGAAATCGGCGGTAAGCACTCGATAACGATCCCGGACCATAAAGAGATCGATAAAGGGTTACTATCTTCGATACTAGCCGACGTGGCCGACCACGTTGGTATCGATAAGAAAGAACTTCTTAAGTATATACAAGGCGCTTAAACCAAAGGGTAATCCCGGGAGTTAGCAGACTCAAAAGTCCGCCCCTTCTTGTCTCACTTCAAATCCCTACCCCTTCTCCGCTATCGTCCTCACCAAGGCCCAGCCGAAGAGCGATAGAAACGCGAAGAAGAAGCCGACGATAACGTTGAAGTTGGCTTCATATATGCCCGTCGCGAGCAGGTATCCTGCGTCCTCGGGCGGCGCGGCGGCCACGTGGGCAAAGACGTTGCTAAGCCCGGTTAACGTCCCCGCCACGCCGACGAACGCGCACAAGAAACCAAGCGCCAGAACCAGTACGGCCCAGGTTTTCATTACCGCGCCGTGAGGCTTTCTTCGTCCCTCGGTAAACGCAAGGATTATACCTGCCAAGATAAAGAAAAGGATAACTATACCCAAAAAAGCCGCCGCCCAGGTGGCATACCCCCCCCACACCATTATATCAATTGGGCTTAACATGGTCTTTCCCCCCTTAAATATAACGATAAATGACCGTAGTGCCCAATATATATTGGGCACTACTCAGTTTCCAGCACCGCAAGGAACGCCTCCTGAGGTACCGCGACGGTCCCCACCTGCTTCATCTTCTTCGTCCCGGCCTTCTGTTTTTCCAGGAGCTTCCGCTTACGCGTAACGTCGCCGCCATAGCACTTGGCGGTAACGTTCTTGCGCAGGGGCTTTATCGTCTCCCGCGCGATTACCCGAGACCCCACAGCCGCCTGTATGACCACCTCG
>CBDUXC010000379.1:0-2649 GCA_965371065.1 uncultured bacterium | reverse complement strand
GCGCGGCGCGCTGGCGAAGTTGAGGCGGCCCTCCGTCCGCACGATAAGTAGGCCGGGGAAGGTCTCGTCGTCGGGATACTGGTCGAGGGGACGGAAAGTATTCGTGCCGCGCTTGCGGCCCAGCGCGTACACCGGCGGACGATTAGCCTGGTAAAATATGGTCATTACGGACAACGCTACCGCCACCAAGATCCCCTGCAGCGTACCCAGCAGGACGACGCCGACCAACGTAACTATCGCCCAGATGAACTCCGTCTTTCGGACCCTCAGGATGGCGGCGAAGGCCGCCGGGTCCATCATGGGAACCGATACGACGACGACGATCGCGGCCAGCGCCGCCAGCGGTAGCAGCGCTATAAGCGGCGCGAGAAACAGCATCGTTACGACGGCGACCACGGCCGTAATGAGACCCGCCAGCTGCGTGCGGGCTCCGGCCGAGTTATTTACGGCCGTCTGGGAGATGCCGCCGCCTGCGGGAAACGCCTGGAACAACCCGCCCAGGAGGTTACCCGTACCCACGGCGAGCAGCTCGCGGTTGGCGTCGGGAGAGGGTTCGCCGTGCCGCGTGAACGATTCGCCGGCGGCGATGGACTCGACGAACGCCATCAGCGCGATGCCCAGCGCCCCCGGTAACAACAGCCTCACGAGCGAAAGATCCGGTAACGAGAACGCCGGCAGCCCCGCCGGGATGGCGCCGACGAGTTCCACTCCCCGGCCCTCCAGCCCCAACCACGCCGAGACGCCGATAGCCGCGGCGACGGCCACAAGCGCCGCGGGAACGCGGGGGAGAAATCGCTCGAACACGACGAGCACCGCTACTGCGCCTAACGCCAGGACCAGCGTCGCGACGTGCGTTTCGGGAAGGTGGCGGCCGAGGGATATCAAATCCCGGAAGAAACCGACCTTATCAATGTGGAAGCCAAACAACGTGGGGAGCTGGTCCACGACGATGACCAACCCTACGCCGGCCTTGAAGCCGGTGAGGACCGGCGCCGAAATGAAGTTGGCGATAAATCCCAGCCGCAGGAACGAGGCCACCAGCAGGATCGCGCCCACCAGGCAAGCGAGCGTCGCGGCGGCGACTATCAAATCGCCGGCGCCCGCCCCTGGGGCGACCCGGGATAACTCCGCCAGGGTCAGGAGGGCGATAATCGTCGTGGTGCTGACGCTGAGCCGGCGCGACGTCCCGAGAACCGCGTACGCCACCATCGGTACGAATGCCGTATACAGGCCTACCTCCACCGGCAGGCCGGCGACGGTGGCCAACGCCATGGCCTTGGGTATCACGACCGCACCGGCGGTTAGGCCCGCTATCAGGTCAAACCTGAGTAGTTTGAAGTCGTAGTTAAAAAGCCAGTATTTATCGAGCAGAGCTTTCATAAGAAAGGAACCGCAGTACTATGTCCTACGTATTACGCTAACCAATGTGCGAACCATCCCACCAACGCTATGACGCCGATGGCGGCGAGGGTCAACGCGAATATTACCGGGAAAGGGAAACCCCTCTTGAACGCATATTCCCGTCTATCGAGGTGGCCCACGCGCGACATAAACTCGAACGAGGCGAACACCATACCTATAATACCGATGCATATAAACAGCAGGCCGACGGTCTCGGTCCGTCCCCATTCTTTGGCCCCGCCCAGGACTCCCCTTAGTTCGGCTAGACCAACGCCGAAGCCGATAAGGGACAAGCCGGTCCGGACCCAGGCCATTATCGTGCGGTCGGCCGCCTTCCGCGTCCGCTCCCGAGCCAAATCGGTGCCCGGGTCTTCTACGACTGCCCCGGCGGCTTTTCTTTCGTCGGTCATTTCGATTTATCCTCCTCGGCGTCAACTTTGACGCCCGACATTTTGGCTTTGAGCTGCGCGTCGGCCTCGAGGTCCTTGTTCAGGAAATACGTTAGCGCGATCCGAATCGCGACTATTATTCCCAGCTTTCCGAGCTGGTGAAACGTCGGCGAGACGATCGTCCCCAGGATATCCGCCGCGATCTGGAACTCGAGCGCGAGCGCCAGCCAGCAGGAGAACGCCAGCCGCAGCTGTAAAAAAAGTAAGCCCCGGCCACTGGTGCGCGGCCGGACTAGGACCCGGCCTACGGCGACCAGGCCGGCGATAATGCATACCACCGAGGCGGCCTCGATCAGAAGGCCGACATAAGCCGCGCCGACGGCGAGGTAAGTTTCTGCCACTTCGAACCCCTCTAGCCATCCGATCATACCGTCACGCTCCCCTAGTTAATCTCGGCCGGCGTATCGCTTCGATCCGTATTACTTTTTTTCATAATCGCACTGTAGACCGCTTGGACTACCAAACCAATTACGATATAAACGACGACTACCCCTAACAACCCTTGGCCCGGGAAATTCTGCATTATGAGAAATATAGCGAGTCCTGCGTTTCGAACGATGGTTACTACCGCTAGCGTAATCCGGTTCTCCCGCTCCGGTCCGCCCAATAAATGCCCCAGAAGCAGCGAGATTACGATAACAACGAATATTACGACGAAAGAAAGCCACCCCATCGCGGCCAATACGTCGAAGAACTCCCGCCAGGCACCGAGCCCGACTATAACGACTAGTACGGCCAACGCTATGAAGGAGGTTTTATCGATAACGCCGCTAAAACGATCGGCGAAAGCGGGCCAGAA
>CBDUXC010000378.1:0-2650 GCA_965371065.1 uncultured bacterium | reverse complement strand
GGCGACAACCCCCTCGACGGGAAAATACACGTTACGGTTACTCAGGAGTTTTAACCGAAAAACGATTCTGCGACAGGTTAGAGAGTATCGAACCCCAACTCCAACTGCCCGTCCTTCGCGCGCCCTACCGACCGGTACGCTCCGTCCAGCGTAACGTACTCCAGAACGAGCGGCCGGGCGCCCAATTTCAAAAGCGTCGCCGGTTCTCTTATTTTCCCGGCGCGCCGCTCTTCAATAATGCGGTTCGCGATAATCGGGCCGACGCCCGGCACCCGGAGGAGCGTCCGGCGCCCGGCCATGTTGACCTCTATCGGGAAGTAATCCGGCCGCGTCCGCGCCCACGCCATTTTGGGGTTCACCTCCTGCGGCAGGCCGCCGTCGGAGCCGAAGGGCAGCTCGCCCAGCGAGAAGCCGTACTTCCTGAGCAACCAATCGGCCTGGTACAAGCGCCCCTCCCGACGGACCGGCGTCGGGGGTAAATACTCCAAAGGCGTATTAACGACCGGCGCAAAGCCGGAGTAGTACGCCCTCCTCATTCCGTCGGTCCGGTACAGGGTATCGGCGGCGGCCAGCAACTCCGCGTCGCTTTCGCCCGCGGCCCCAACGACAAACTGGGTGGTGTGGCCGGCAGGCGGTTTCAAGCCTCCCGACATTAGTTTCGCGACCGTCTTCACCGAGCTCATTATCTCTTCCTCGAAGCTCTTATCGGGCGCGATTCGTCCAAGGTGTTCGGCGGTGGGCGATTCCAGGTTGACCGAGACCCTGGTCGCAAGCTCCATCACCCGGCGTATCTGTCCCTCGTCGGAACCGGGTATTATCTTCAAGTGAAGGTAACCGTCAAAGCCCCGGCGCCGTATCAGCTCGGCGGCGGCGATAATCCGGTCCATCGTCCGGGCGGTCCCGCCGGCGTCGCCGCTGGATATGAAAGCTCCGCCGACGGCTCCCCGTCGTACGAGCTCGTCGAGGGCCCGGGCAAGCTCGTCGGGCGTGATAGCATCCCTGGGTATATCCCGGTCCCGCCGATGGGCACAGTACGCGCAATTGTTCTCGCACGCGTTGGTCATCAGGACCTTGAGCACGGGCGCGCAGCCGCCGGAAGGCAGCTTCGCCCGGAATATATAATCCTCGGGCCGGAAACGTAAGTGGGGTTCGCGGGCGGGGATCAACGGCTCGCCGTAGCCGCACCGGTCGGAAGCCCTATCGGGACTGTCGCCGGGCGCCGCCGCGTCGTAAACGGCGGCGTGCGCCATACGCCCCAGCTTTTCGAAAACGTCCGCCACGGCCCCTTATAGCATTTATTAAGATAAAACTCAACAGTTGTTTAGTATGCTTCAGAATATCACGTCCCTTGCGCTTCGGGGCGATATCTGGTATCTTTCGCGTTAGAATGCGGGTCGCCGTCGAGATAATCGGGACCGCGCTGTTTTTCTTTTTAGGCGCTTTAATAGGCAACTTCTATCACCTGGTCTTGCACAAACTGCCGCGGGGCCGGTACCAGCTTGTACTGCCGCCGTCCTGTCCGTCGTGCGGGCGACCGGAACGGCGAATATGGATGCTGCCGCTCCTCTGGTACCCGGTTCTCCGGGGCCGCTGCGCCAACTGCGGCGCTCGCTTACCGGCCAGGCTTTTCTTCTTCGAGTTGGTAAGCGGCGCCATCTGCGCGCTCATATTCTTTTATTACGGTTTCGGCTTGTTCCTCGTCCAGACGATGGCTTTTTTCTTCTTCTTTTTCATCAACTACGTAATCGAGTTCCGCTACGGCGTCGTCCTGGCGCGGTTGTTCGTACCCGGCGTCGTCGCGGGGTTGGCGTTTTCTTTCTTACCCGGTCCGCCGTCGCCGGCGTCCAGCGTCGCCGGCGGTTTATTCGGCGGCGCCGTAATCATCGTCCTCAAACTAATCGGCGGCGAATTGTGGAGCCGCGAGGGCGAAGCGCGGCGCCAACTCTACATACTCATCCTCGTTGGCGCGTTCCTCGGCTGGCCGAGCGTCCTGGTGGTCCTGGGCGTCGCGGGCGCCGCCGCGTATGCTATTCCCCTTACCGGAAAAATACTGAAAAAACGAGTTAAAACCGACAGCGTCTTCTACGCGGCGCTGTTCATTACTGTGGTCGCCGTAACTTTCTACCGTGGCGATATAATCGCGTGGTTCTTAAAGGTTCGCTAAACGTTGGAATGGAGACCTATCATCTAATAGTATACGGTTGCCAGATGAACGTCTACGACGGCGAAGCTATCGCGACGTCGCTGGAAGCCGTAGGGCTCCGGGAAGTCGAAAAGCCCGAAGACGCGGACCTGATAATCGTCTACACGTGCACCGTCCGGGCGTCGGCGGCCGAACGGGCCGTCGGCCGTCTAAACGCCCTGGGCGCGCTGACCCGGGATACCCCGTCGAAATATCTGGCCGTCGGCGGGTGCCTACCTCAAGCCGAAGCTGATAATTTACTGGACGTTTGCCCCGACGTGGACCTGGTCTTCGGAACCGGTCAACTCGGACGGGTTCCCTCGTTCGTCGACCTGCTGGAAACCGGCGGCGGGCCGTACGTACTGGTGGACGAAACCGAGTGGGAACCGTCGGTAGCGTTGTCGGCCCGTACGTCCCCGGTCCGGGCGAACGTTTCCATTATGCGCGGCTGCGATAACTACTGCAGCT
>CBDUXC010000377.1:0-2651 GCA_965371065.1 uncultured bacterium | reverse complement strand
GCATATTCAACGACGGCGGGAATTATTTAATCGTTGAGGAATTGCCGGGGACCGGTGTCGGTCACTCGATTAATTTCAGCCACTTCGAGTTGGAGTATCCCCGATATTATAAAGCTCATAACGATTATCTCAGGTTTTCCAACCCGCCCGACCGCCATGGCGATATCCTGTTCGAAATAGGCGGATTTTCGACAAACGATTTGGACGTTTACGACGTTACCGCCGGCCGGATTATTACGGGCTTCGAAACTATCGAATACGCCGGCACATATACGGTCCGGTTCGAAGACGAAGTTTTGGAAGGGCGTACTTGGTTCGTCGCGTGCGACGACGGCGCCAAGCTCGAGCCGGCGGGTTTTTACAAGGACGAGCCGTCGTCTTTGCGCTCGGTAAGGGCCGAGGATTTACTTATCATCACCAACAGAAAGTTCTACGACAACGTTCTACCGCTCGCTAACTTACGCCGTAGTCAGGGATTATCTACCGGCGTATACAAAGTTACCGACGTCTTCGACGAGTTTTCCGCCGGCGTTTTCGATCCGGTCGCGATACGTAACTTCGTAAAAAACCGGTACGACGACCTATCGACAAGGCCGGAATTCGTAATACTTGTAGGCGACGCCAGTTACGACTATAAGGATAACTACGGTTATTACGATAAAGTGTACCGGGATTTCGGCGGGAACTTACTACCGACGATGCTTCTATATACCTACCCGAACGGCGACAGCGCCAGCGACAACTTCTTCGTCTGTGTAGACGGCGACGACCTGCAAGCAGACGTATTCGTAGGGCGGTTATCGGCCCGTTTCGAGGATCAGGTATCGAATATGGTCGATAAGATCCTGGCGTACGATCGCTCTATGGACTTCGGCACCTGGAGGACGAGGACGCTTTTAACGGCCGATAACAACGATAAAGCGGGCGAAGGGCAGGGCGGCCCCGGCCATTTTACGAGGGATTACGAAGTATCGCTAATTCCTCCCTACGTTCCAACGGGTTTAGGTGTCGATAAGATGTATATTGAATGGATGAACAGGGGACATCCCGGGTTCGACTACATGTTACGTGGCGAACGAACCCCACTCGTCCGCGCCGAGATGACCCCGGACCTGGTAGCGAACTTCGACCGCTTATTGGTCCAGTATTCGGGCCACGGCGGTCCGCAAATATGGGCCCACGAGGATCTGTTCGTACATACCGTCAGGAACCACTACGACGTCGACGACCTTGTCAACTATAACCGCTACCCGATAGTCATGGAAATGTCGTGTACGAACAGTTACTTCGACGACATACCGTTGATGTCGGACTTAAAGAGTAACGAATGTATAAACGAGTATTTGATGCACCCCGCCGGCCGCGGCGCCGTCGCGACGACCGGGTCCTCCCGCCTCGGTACCGAAGGAGCACAGTCCGATTACCTGGAAGGTTTTTACATGAACTTGTTTCCCGGCCAGGAGATACCGGACGAACGCGTAACCATAGGCGAAGCCTTCTGGGGCGGTAAGATGTTCTCGGATTCCAGCCGCTTGTGGGTAATTTATACGCTTATGGGCGACCCGTCGATGCGAGTCGCCGTACCGCAACCCGCTGTTACCAACGTATTGGCCGTTCCCAACCCTGTACAGCGCGGCGGGATACTTAACGTTACAGGTACGGTACCCGGCGGCGTAAACGGTATCGTAGAGGTTTCTCTTTACGACAGACCATTTTACTTTACCGGCGAAGACTCCAATGTCGGTGACGTTTATCGTGAAAGGCTATTATCGCGGGTCGTCGGCGAAGTTACCGCCGGCCGGTTCGACGTTGACGTTCCGGTACCCGTAACCGCCGGATGGGGGTACGACCCGGACGGCGGAGTAAGCGATATCGACGATGCACTAATACGGGTATACGCGTACGACCCCGGTAACTACGCGGACTATATGCTACCCGAGGACTACGAAGTGAGCATTCACGGCGAAGCCGACTCCGACGATACGACCGGTCCCACTGTCGATATTTACTTCGACGATTACGGCTTCAGGTCCGGGGACCCTGTAACGGCGAACCCCGAAATGATTATATCGATTAGCGACCCGTCGGGCGTTATGGTTTCGTCGTATACCGAGGACGTGAACGTGAACTTCAGGCCGATCGCTTATTCGATGGATTCGTCGTTCAACCCCTCAAACGAAGGTACAGATATAACAAAATACTTCGAACCTAACGTCGGAGATTACAGGTCCGGCGAAGCCAGGAAAAAACTCGCGCTGACCGAAGGCGACCATACGGTTTACGTCAGGGCTTACGATAACTTGAAGAACGAAACGATACGTTCTGTGCAAGTCCGGGTCGCCGGCGCCCTGGCGCTTTCGAACGTTTATAACTGCCCGAACCCGTTCGCCGGTGCCGGGACTTACTTCACCTTCGTTAGCGGTACGCATTTGGATAGTGCCGTCGTAAAAATCTACACCGTTACCGGCAAGCTTATCAAGAAGCTGGAAACCCGCAACCTGGCTCCCGGTTACAACGAGGTGTACTGGGACGGGCGCGATCGCGACGGCGACGAGATAGCCAACGGCGTCTATTTCTACAAAGTAGTCGCTCGCTCAGGAACCGGTAAATGCGAGATTAAACAGAAATTAATTAAGATGAAATAGCGTAAT
>CBDUXC010000376.1:0-2655 GCA_965371065.1 uncultured bacterium | reverse complement strand
GCTTGGAATACGACCTTTTACCAATCCAAGAACCGAAGAAGATGGCGGTATATGAAGACGAAGAATGTATTGAATGCTGGGATACCGATTGGGAATGGACCGAGCCTATCGGCGACGGTTACGGTTCTTCATCTTATCCCGCAGAACCGATTATCGAAAGAAGCAAAGGCTTATGGCGAGGGCACTTCGCGAGCCAGTGCGAATTGGCATTAGTTAATTTTAATGGCGTAGAGAACGTGGCGGAGAACCTCGCGTCGATAAAGGTACGCGTAAACTACACGCTGCCGGACCCCGCACCCGAAGCGGAAAGGTGGGAATGGGAACATATTTACAATAAGTGGAGCGATTTCCTAAAAACCGTCGTCCTAAATCCGGACGACGTGTACGATTACCGCGAGCCAGTAAATTTCGTAGATGTTATCGGTTACGAGGAGTACGAGGAGAACGGCGAGATAGTTACGATTGCTTATAATCAGGAGTCGGCGCATTTTACGTCTTACGTCCCCATAGACGACGATACGAGCTGGCCGGAGGACGCTAGCTACCCATACCCGTATATTATAATAACCAACGATAAGGCGTATTATCACGATAACCAAACAGGCGTGGATATAGGTCTTACGGACAAATTAGGCGCTAATAGCCCGTTCAGGAAGTGGAAACGCGAGAAGGGTATACCAACCCTAGTTAAAACTGTAGACGCAATAAAAGGCAAATATACCCAGGAGGGCGACGAATACTGGGATTGGCAGGTCGCGGTACGCGAGTACTTAAAACAAGCCCTCACAGACCACGGCTCGGAATACGTAATTCTAATTGGCGACGTAGCTAGGTTCGACAATGAGCCGGGCGGGTATAAGAAATATTGGGGTAAATGGGGCGTAGTACCGATACGGGTATTAGTAACGACTGATGTTTGGGAAGAACCGAACGGAGGCGCCAACGTGCCTAGTCGCGCGGCAGTCATACCGTCCGACCTGTATTACACCGACCTAAACATAGACGGGGACTGGAACAAGAACAACAACAGTTATTTCGGCGAGCCGGGTCAATATCCTGAGGGCGATGAAATAGATGCCATTAAACCGGAAATAGCATGCGGATGGATACCGGTAGACACGAAGGAGGAACTAGAGAGTTGGTACACAAAATTGGTTAAATACGAAAAAAACCCGAACTTAGGCCTGATAGGGGGGATAACTTACCTGCACCGTGCGTTGCACATATTAACAGATGAGGGCCTCGAGACGAATCATATAGCGCGGACATTGTTTACCAAAGGTTATATCCCCGCCGGGTTTGAGAAAGATGAAATGTACGAGGAAGGGGGCTGGGACGCGAAGTGGCCTCGCCACCCCGAGCCCTACGAGATCAACGACGCTATTAACGAGGGTTACGGCCTAATAGAAATCGATACGCACGCAAACCCTTATATGCATTACGTCATAACCCGGAGGTTAAACTGCGGAAATATAATGATATGGCCCGCCGCGCCGAACCTAGTCCACGGCAACGTTCATAATACTATATTCGCTCCCAGCGTATGGGATTTGAATACGGACCGTTACGGGATAATATATTCCACCGGGTGCGATCCCAACGCTTTTCCCCACGGGTTTTGCGTATCCGAACGTTACATCCTAAACCCCGACGGGGGCGGCGTAGCGTATTTGGGGAATACTCGAGCTGGATATTGGCACCAGTCGGGGGAATTGCGTAATAAATTTTACGAAATCTTAATGCGAAAGACGCCAGCGTGGGAAGACGATTGCGAATTCTTAGGGCCGGCGGAAACCTGGTCACGCGCCTTAGACTTCGGCGCGAGGAAAGACCACCATATTACGTACACCCATATGTTAACGGGCGACCCGGAAACCAACGTCTGGACCGCGGACCCCAGGGAGTTTATTATGACGGTCCAGTCTTCGGAGGAACCGGGCGATAGCGGGCAATGGCGGGTCCGTGTTACCGTAAAGGATAAAGCAACGGGCGAAGGAAAGAAACTGGCTTTCGTGTGCTTGGACGGCGGCGACGACGCTTATTGCATTAATATTACTAACAATGATGGCAGAGTCGATTTCCGCGTACCCGCGGGAACCAGCGGTAAAATAACCGCGACCAAGCATAACTGGGTTCCCGAGCAGGCGAACTTCTCGACGGGAAGTTAATACAAGGCGGAAAGGGGGCATCGGGAAATGAGTAAGAAGGTTCTAATCGTGTTAACGTCTACGCTGGGTATAACGGCGTTCGCCTCGGCCAGCGGGTGGTTTATTGCGGCGTCTTATCCCGCGCCGGCGCCGAACGCGCGGGGCGTAGCACTCTTCGCGCCGTACTACATCTCGGTACTCTGCGACGGCACGCCGCCGCGTATATATAATTTGGGCGAGCCGTCAAAATATATAAACCTAGCAATTCCGAGGGGCGTTTGGGGGTTGTGCTATTGGTACGGCTATGGTATTGCCGTTTCTAATTACGATAATAGTTACATCTACAAATTAACGACGTCGGGTTCCGTCATATCCTCTTTCCGTTGCGCCAAGGACCACCCGGCGGACTTGAGCGGCCTAAGTTTCGGCAAATACGTCGCTATACCGGCGGAAAATTTGGCTTTGGAAATTACCACTACGGGTTCAGTTATAAGTTCGTTCCGGGGCC
>CBDUXC010000375.1:0-2668 GCA_965371065.1 uncultured bacterium | reverse complement strand
CCGCGGAGTCGTTTGGCGGTATAAAAACCCTGTACCGGCAACGGCGGTTTATAAGTATAGCTATACTAATAAGTTACCGGCTCCGTAACGAGCTCTTATAGCTTACAATTCCCTTGACAAACGAGGGCGCGTCGCTTATAATCCACGTTCCGAATAAGTAGATAGGTGGACTATGGCTGTACCTAAACGCAAGACATCGAAGACGCGTCGCAATAAGCGTAGGACTCATTATAAGACCCGCGGCGAGCGGCCCGTCGTTTGCCCCAACTGCGGCGAGGTGCGCTTGCCGTACCGGTATTGCCCCGCGTGCGGTTATTACGACGGCCGCGAAGTGGTTAAACCCAGAGAAGAATAGGGGCATATTTCTCCGAAGGTTGTAGTTGTAAACCGACGGGGATTTTTATATCCTGAATACGGCGGGTCAGAATTTCCGAACGATGAAACTGGTACTCGACGCGATGGGCAGTGATCACGCGCCGATGAACGAGGTCGGCGGCGCCGTCAAGTACGTAAAGGATTTCGACGATTACGACCTACTCCTCGTCGGCGACCAAGGTCAGATCGAAGCCGAATTAGTCAAGTACGAATACCCGACAAACCGGATCGAAGTCCAGCACGCGTCCGAAGTTATAACTATGGTGGAGAAACCCGCCGAGGCGATACGCCGGAAGCGGGATTCGTCTATCGTTGTGTCCTTGGGCGCCGTGCGCGAAGGACGGGGCGCGGCGTTCTTATCGGCCGGAAACACCGGCGCCGTCGTGGGCGCCGCTTTAATATACCTGAAACGTATAAAGGGCGTACGGCGCCCCGGGCTGGCCGCGATATTCCCGACGATAAAGGGCGCGTCGGTCGTGTTGGACGTCGGCGCCTTTACGTCGGCCACGAGTGTGAACCTGTATCAGTACGCCGTAATGGGGCAGATATACGCCGATTGCCTCTTCGGCAGGAAGGACTCGACGGTCGGTTTGATGTCCGTCGGCGAGGAGGAGGAGAAAGGCCACGAGGAGATATTCGTCGCCCGGCAGATGATAACGTCCACGCCGTTAAACTACGTGGGCCATATGGAAGGCGGCGATATACTCCGGGGGAAGGCCGACTGTTTCGTAACCGATGGGTTCACCGGGAACGCGCTGTTAAAGTTCGCCGAATCGGTCCCGAGGATGGTGTTCCGGGCGCTAAGGGACGAACTGACCAGGAACTTCCGCGTGAAGATAGGTGCCTGGTTCGCCAAACCGGCGTTCGAGGTATTTCGTAAAGCGTGGGACTACGCCGAGTACGGCGGCGCGCCGTTGTTGGGCGTAAACGGCAGCGTGCTAATCGCGCACGGGAAGTCGTCGCCCAAAGCGATACGGAGCGCCCTGTTGGCCGCGGGTCGTATGGTCTCCTTCGGCGTCGTCGAAAAAACCGAGCGTAATATTAAATCTTTTGAACCGTATTTGAATGGCTAAGCGCGCGCACATACTCGGTACCGGTTTATGCGTCCCGCCGGACGTGATTACCAACTTCGATCTGGAGAAGACGGTGGACACGTCGGACGAGTGGATCGTCGGGAGGACCGGAATACGGGAACGACGCTTCGTGGACGGCGAGACGGCCGCGTCGGATATAGCCCTGAAAGCTTCTCGGATAGCGCTGGACGCGGCCGATACCGACCCGGAAGAGCTCGACCTGATAATACTCGGGACGGTAACGCCCGATTACGTGTTCCCGGCAACGGCCTGCGTCCTTCAAGATTTATTAAGCGCGCGTAACGCCGCCGCATTCGACCTTTCGGCCGGATGCAGTGGGCTTCTTTACGGTATAAACATCGCCGCCCAGTTCGTCGAGACGGGCAAATATAAGAAAATTTTGTGCGTCGGAGTCGAGACGCTGTCGAAGATACTTGATATGAACGACCGGAATACGTGCGTACTCTTCGGCGACGGCGCCGGTGTGGCCGTAGTAGGCGAGGCGCCCGACGGCGCCGGGATACTTTCGACCTATATGAAAGCCGACGGGAGTCTCGTTAAAATGCTCTATTTACCGGGCGGCGGTTCCAGGAACCCTTCCACCCACGAGACTATAGACGCCCGGATGCACTATATAAAAATGGAGGGCCGGGGAGTCTTCAAGGTCGCCGTACGGATGATGGTCGAAGCGAGCGAAAAGGTCCTGGACGAAGCCGGATACTCGGGTAAGGATGTGGACGTATTTATCCCGCATCAGGCCAATATGCGTATTATGGAAGCGGTAGCCAAACGGGTTGGTGTACCGCGGGAAAAAGTCTACGTAAACCTGGACAAGTACGGGAACACGTCGGCCGCGTCAATTGGTCTCGCGATGGACGAGGCTGTCCGCGACGGCACGATAAAACCGGGCTACCTCGTACTTCTGGTCGCGTTCGGTGCCGGGTTCACGTGGGCCGGTACGCTTATACGGTGGAGCTGACGATGTCGGTCGCGTTCATATTTCCGGGACAGGGCTCGGCCGAAGCAGATATGGGCCGGGCGATGGCCGATGCTTTCCCCGAAGTCGGCGAACGTTTCGCCGCCGTAAGCGACGTGCTGGGGCGGGACCTTCTCGATATCGCGTTGAACGGTCCGACGGAAACGCTGGTCGCTACAGAGAACGCTCAACCGGCGATATTCGCCCTGTCGGCCGCGTGCTTGGACGTGTTTAGGAAAGAATC
>CBDUXC010000374.1:0-2686 GCA_965371065.1 uncultured bacterium | reverse complement strand
TACTACGACCACCCGGAAAAATACGAACCCGACTTCGAAAAGTACTTACCGTATCTAAACGTACTTGTGAACTGCGTTTACTGGGACGCCAGGTACCCGAGGCTCATAACGAAGGAATACCTGAAGAAAAACTTCCCCGCCGATACTCGGCTTAAGGTAATAGGCGACATAAGTTGCGCCGTCGGAGGGGCCGTCGAAGCGACCGTTAAAACGACTACGCCCGGCGAACCGGTTTTCGTTTACGACCCGAAAACGGGCGAAACGACCGACGGCGTCGAAGGCGACGGCCTTGCTATCCTCGCCGTAGACGCCCTGCCCTCCGAGATACCCAGGGAAGCGTCTGAACATTTCAGCGCAATGTTGGAGCCGTACGTACCGGCGATAGCGAGGGCCGATTATAACGTCCCGTTTGGAGACCTCGCGTTGCCGCCGCCGATAAAAAGGGCGGTCCTGGCCCACCGGGGCGCGCTTACCGCTAAGTTCGAATATATAATGAGCCTTCTCGAAAAAATCGAAGAACACGGAGATTAAAGTGAAGGGAACCCGAATGAAACACGTACTTCTGTTAGGCGCCGGGTTGGTTACGAGGCCGCTCGTGAATTACTTGCTGGACAAGGGTTTCAAGTTGACGGTCGCGAGCCGGACCGTAAGCAAGGCGGAAGCGCTCGTCGGCGACCACCCGAACGGCGCGGCCCTGGAGCTGAACGTCAACGACGACGCGGTTCTCGAAAAACTGGTAACCGAGTCGGACTTGATAATAAGCCTGCTGCCGTACACGTTCCACGTAAAAGTGGCCGAGCTTTGTATTAAACACGTGAAGCACTTCGTTTCCACGTCGTACGTAGGCCCGGAGATGAAAGCGTTGGACGGCCCGGCGAAGGACGCGGGTGTGGTCCTGTTGAACGAAGTAGGGCTGGACCCGGGCATAGACCATATGTCGGCGATGAAGATAATCGACGCGGTCCACGGCCGGGGCGGTCAAATCAAATCGTTCCGTTCGTACTGCGGCGGTCTTCCCGCGCCCGAGGCCAACGACAACCCCTTCGGCTACAAGTTCTCGTGGAGCCCGCTCGGCGTACTGTTGGCCGGGACTAACGACGCGCGTTTCAAAGAAGACGGGGAAATCGTCGAAATACCGGGCGCCGAGCTCTTCGACCACTACAAGATATTGCCCGTCGAGGGGTTGGGCGAGTTCGAAGGGTGCGCGAATCGGGACTCGGTCCCGTACATTGAGACGTACAGCATCCCGGAAACCGATACGATGTTCCGCGGTACGTACCGGAACATAGGTTGGTGCCCGACGTTAAAAGCTATCGCTGATTTGGGATTTTTCGATAAAGAAGAGCGGGAATTCGTCGGGATGACCCTGGCCGACTACACGCGTTCCTTCGTCGGCGGGACCGGCGAGCTGAAAGCCGACGCGGCCGCGAAGTTGGGCATCGGCGCCGACGACGAAATAATAGGGCGCCTCGAGTGGCTCGGGCTGTTCTCGGACGAACCGGTACCTATCGAGAAAGGGAATTCCCTGGAGGCGCTCGCCGCGTTGATGAACGAGAAGATGTCGTATCGCCCGGGCGAACGGGATATGATAATCTTGACCCACGAGTTCGTCGCCGAGCTACCCGACGGTAAAAAGCGGATAACGTCGACACTCATCGACTACGGAATACCTGACGGCGACTCGGCTATGGCCCGGACCGTCAGTCTGCCGGCGGCTATAGCCGCCCGGATGATACTCGAGGGCGTCATCGCGCGGCCGGGCGTCTCCGTTCCGGTAAGCGCCGACATATACGAGCCGGTCCTGGCGGAGCTGGAAGAGCTCGGGATCGAGTGCGTGGAGAAAGAAGAAAGCTAATAAACGATATAACGAAAGGGTATATGCTGTGGCCGACGTTCAAATGAAAGAAGTAGGCTGGAACGACGCCGTAACCCTGGCGTCGCCTTATCCGTACGCGTTGGGCGTAACGATCGCGCCGGACGGGAAGGTTAACATAATTGGGCTGAGTTGGTGGTCGTTCTGTTCCGTATCGCCGCCGATGCTAACGATCGCTGTTGGTAAACCCCGTTACTCCCACGATTGCCTGGAGCACCTGGGCGAGTTTACCCTTTGTTTCCCGGCCGAGGACCAGGCCGAAGGCGCGTGGCTCTGCGGAACCAAGTCGGGCCGCGACGTGGACAAGTTCGAAGCGACGGGCTTTACATCTGTCCCGTCAAAGGAAGTGAAGCCGCCGCTCATAGCCGGGTGCACCGCGGCGTTTGAGTGCCGCGTAACCAACTCGGTCGAAGCCGGCGACCATACGATATACATCGCCGACATCCTGGCACAGTACGCGACGCAGGGGAAAGAGCATCACATATACACTATCCACTATCGGGAGATGCTTTCGCTCGGTTCCGACGGTTACGCCAACTTCGAGTTGTAGAAACTCTTTTCTGCTTATAATCATTTGGATTATGACGGGCACGTCAAAATAACGTCGAAATTAATATTGTGGCGTCTCCGTATTTTTGGTATTAGTATTCCTAATGTTAACGAGTTTATCTCACGAAAGGGGGAGTGAGTTTTATGTTCAAAATAATCGAGCGCATTGCGTCTATTTGTTTTTTAATGGCCCTGATAACGTCGGGCGTTTCGTCCGCTAAAGACCTCGAAGATTACGTGACAGATTTAGGGATTGGAGGTACT
>CBDUXC010000373.1:0-2689 GCA_965371065.1 uncultured bacterium | reverse complement strand
GGCACCCGATGAAACCCAACAACGCTAAACCCAAGTAGAATCGGAATACACGGGCCGACGGCATTCCAAAGCGTAAAAAAGCGAACGCGGTCCACACAACGAGGCCGGAGACGTAGAACGACGCAAAAAGGAGGGCGGCGTTATGATTTAAGCAACCGCTAAATTTACCGAAGGCGGTTTCTATAGATAGCCGTGTAACGATACCGCTTTTGCAAAGCCAAAAAAGGTTGAAAGCGAGAGCTATAAATACTACCCAGAAAACGCCCGCCGTAAACGCGACGTTCCAATCGCCCAGGGTACGGGAAACGCGAGATATAACCATTACGCCGACGATAGTTAAAACGAGAATAACCAACGCGACCAGCGAGTAGAAAAAGGCCCGGTCGTTCAGCGAGCTCAGGAAATTGTGGTTTCGGTAAACCCCGACGACCGGCCAGTACCGGTTCGTAACGGCCTCGACGAAGCCCCACGTGAAACCGAGAGCCGCGGCGGTCGAAACGACGTAGGCGCCCCTTTTTATTAACCGCAACGTTTTTCGCCCGATACTCACTTTACGTATCCCAACGCCCGGAAGTCGTCTTTAGTTATTACTTCGGATTCGCCCGACTCCTGGGCTTTTAGTACGGCGGCGTTGGTTTCTACCCATTCGGCCAAAGCGTCCCGGAGCCGTTCTGTCGTCTCGTCGAAAGGTAAGGGGCTTAACTCGCCCGGGTCCGCCGACAGGTCGTAGTACTCGCCGCCGCCCTCCAGTTCGTTTTTCTTGGCGATAAACTTCCTGTCGCCTTCGACGGCCGCGTACGTACGTCCGCCGGTGTGCATAACGGACCCGTAAAATGTTATATCCGCCGGGTCGTTCGCGTTGTCGAAAAGGGAACCGACCTGCATGGTCGCCGGTACGTCGAGTCCCAATACTTCAAGGAGAGTCGGCGCTACCGCTACGGTGTTAACGTTTCGGTCTGCGACGCCCGGTTCCCTCACGACGGCGGCCCCGGCCGGGAATTTCATAAATAAGGGAACCCGCAGGATCTCTTCGTACGCGGTCTTTCCGTGCCTGAATTTCCCGTGGTCATAGAACTCTTCGCCGTGGTCGCTCGTGAATACGATTATCGGGTCGCCGGCGGATTCGATTCGCTCGATTAAGGCCGTAACTTCGTCGTCGAGCATACGGACCTCTCCCCGGTAGAGTTCTTTAAGGGCAGGTACGTTATCGGGTTTATAGACGTCGTCCGAAAGGCAGAACTCCGGGTCTTCGGCGTATTCTTTGTATTCGCCCGAAACGTACGCCGCGTCGGGATAATACGGCGAGTGGGGGTCCAGATAGTGAATCCAGACGAACTTGGGGCGCGTACCGCCTTTTTCAATAACGCGGTACGTCCTTTCGGATATAACCTCGTTGATAACCCCCGGTCCGGTTTTAATATCGTATCCTCTGGTAAGGTAGTAAAAAGGGTTGGTTTCGTAGTAGCGGGTTTTATGGAACAAGGGCGACATTTCCCAATAGAAGAAGTATCGAAAGCCGCGTGGTAGCCCCCGCGCCGGCGTCATGACCGGGTTGCCTGTTATCAGGTAAGTATCGTACCCGTTCCGGTATAGTAATTCGGCCAGAGTGGGGACACCGCGTACCAACGTATAACCGCCGCGGGTGCAGGCGTCCGGGTACTGCCCCGTGAACATACTGGCGAACGACGGCGTTGTCCACGACGTGGGCGCCCGCGTGTTTTCGAAGATTATGCAGTTCTTTCGCGCGTACTCCGTAAGTCGCGGCGCGGTCTCCTCGTCGAAGTAATCGGCGCGGCACGCGTCCACCGAGATAACGTAAACGTCCGGCAAGTGCGACGGGACCGGCCGACTCGCGGCTTTATACGCGGAGAGTCCTTGGAGAGCCAATAAAAAAGCCGCGCCCGCCGCGCCGACGGAATATAATACCGGTTTCGTATAACGCCAGGCTCGCGCTTTTACGAAAACTAAAAACAATAGTAACCCGGCGGCGTTGAAAAGCGTGGAGAAGAGTATTAAGTCCCACCCTGCCCGGGTCAGTACCGTGCTGCTTAAAACGTTTATCGCGTGGACAGCCCGGCTAAACGAGAGGGCCAGCCAAAATAGGTTAACGGACGTCGCCACCGTAATCCCCAACAATATGGGGAACGTCAGGACGTATCCGGGGCCGGCGTTTTTCTTCGACGAAAACTTCGCTACAACCGAAGCGGCCGTCGCGAGTGAGAACAACAGCAGGGTTATAATAATATAGAAAAAAGCTCGGTCGTTAACCGAATCGAGAAGGTAAAAAGCGCGGGACGTTCCTATGACCGGCCTGTAATAATTTAACAGCGCCTCGACGGCGCCCCAGAAAAAACCTATCGCCAATACGGAAAGAGCAAAAGCGGCGAAGAATTTTGTTAACCGGCCCATATCAGTTCGGTCGGCGGCTCGTGAAATAGCGTATCAATTTTGCGATTACGTCGCGAATTTCGTTTCTGTGGGCGATTACGTCCAGGAACCCGTGGTCCTGCTGGAACTCCGACCGCTGGAACCCCGGCGGCAGCTCCTGGTGTATCGTCTCCCGAATAACTCGCGGCCCGGCGAACCCCATTAACGCCTTCGGTTCGCCCACCAGTATGTCGCCTACTGCCGCGTACGAAGCCATTACGCCGGCGGTGGTAGGGTCCGAAATGAGCACGATATAAGGCAA
>CBDUXC010000372.1:0-2693 GCA_965371065.1 uncultured bacterium | reverse complement strand
CCTTAGCCGCTCCGCCGACGCTAAAGGCACCGTCCACGTTTACACTACCCCCGCGTACGGCGACCAGATACTCGTCGACAATGAAAACGAAGTGGGCGTCATTACCTGCCATAAAATGGCCGGCCACGCGAACTTCGTTGAAGTACTGACCGACGCGGTCCACAGGTTCAAGCACGGAGAAGCCTAGGATTAAAGTATATCGTTATCTACTCCGCCCGCGCCGGGCGGTTTTTTTGTAGGGACGTATTACCTTGCCCGCGTCAACTACGCTGTGGTAATATCGCCACGTGGGCTTGTTCGGCAAGCGACCGATTTTACTATACTCGGCGTCCGCGCTCCTGGGCGCCGCGGCCGAAATCGCCTTCCACGTCGAAGCCAACTTAGACGTCTTAAGGGAACCACGCTGGTTCGTCTTTCTGGCCCTCGGTGTTACCGCTTTCGCCGTATATTTATTGATAAACCTGATACTCGCCGCCGTCTTTTCGGTAGTTCCGTTCCTGAGATCACTTGAAGCGCGAGCTATAACCGTCGCGGCGTCGGCGCTGGCTATTCCCCACTTCGTTTATCTTGTAACCATTTACGCGCCGGTGGGACGGGGTGCGCTGTATGTCTTCGTCGTCGTCCTGACGCCGATGGCGGTGGCCGCGCTGGTTCACGTACTACGGCATCCACCGGTAAAACGCGCGGCGGCGGTTTTTTTAACTTGCCTTTTTATCGTTACCCTTGGCTTTTTTCTTGTGCCCCGTTTTTTGAACTACGGCAAATCCGAACGTCCGAACGTAGTCCTAATCACACTGGACGCGGTCCGCCCCGACCACCTGGCCGTCTACGGATATAAAAAGTCCGAACAACCTAACGTCTCGGCGCTGGGTACCGAAGGCATCGTCGTCGAAGGCGCGACCTGCGAAATACCGGCGTCGGGACCGTCGCATGCGACGATAATGACATCCCTTGACGCTCGTGACCATAGGGTAATCTTCAACCGGACACCCCTAAATACGGACGTACCTACGCTGTCCGAGGTATTCAAATCGGAAGGTTACGCGACGGCCGCTTTCGTAGGCGGCTCGCCCTTGTGGGCCGTCGACTCGGGCCTGGACCGCGGCTTCGAGCGGTACGACGACGCTACGCGTCCGGCGGACGCTTATACACGTACGCCGCTAATCGGTCGCCACCTGGCGCCCCGTTTGGGAATCCTCAAGTCCGACGACAACCCGCTCGAGCGGCCGGCCGACGAAGTAACCGACGCGGCGATAAGTTGGCTGGACTCGCGCCGCGACGGGCCGTTTTTCCTCTGGGTCAACTACTTCGACGCCCACGACGACTATCTGCCGCCGCCAACGTTCGCGCCGGAAGGTTTGACCGACCGCGAAACGCAAATGCGTACTAATCGGGAATGGGCGGCAGAAAAAGCGCCTTCGCCTGAACTCAAAGAACAAATCACTGATTTATACGACGGCGAAATCGCGTTTATAGACTTCGAATTGGGACGCTTGATTACGCGACTGGAAGAACGGCAAATTCTGGAAAATACGATAATATGCGTCGCCGGCGCTTACGGCGAAGCCCTTGGCGAACACGACAACAAGTACCACGGCTTCAACGTCTATAACGAAGACATCCAAGTACCCTTTATAATCTTCGACGGCGGAGCCGACCTCCCACCTGTACGTACGTCGGACACTTTTCACGTATTAACTCTGGACGTAGCGCCTTCGTTATTGGACCTTACGGGTATTCCGATTCCCGATAAGATGCACGGCCGGTCCCTCTTCGCCGGCGGCCCGGACCGAAAGTACGGCTTCTCCGCGGCTATACCGGACCCGACGCGGGTCCAAGACATACCGTACGACGGCGTTTACGCTGTCTATTCAACCGAAGCTAAATTAATCCGTTTCGTTCCGGACGAAACGCTGGAAGCCGAACGATATGACCTAACGGAAGATCCAAGCGAGGAACGTAACCTTATCGACGAAACTACTGAGCGCGTCGCCGAGATGAACGCGGTCCTCGGTAAATACATAAAATCGTTCCCGGACTTCAACGCAACCCTTGAACGCTGAACACGTAAAGAACTTTATCGGACGAGTTATGCCGCCGACCTTCCTGGCGGTCGTAGTTATAACCTTCTTCCCGACCGTCTCGGCGATGACCCATATCCCCGCCGCCAAGGACACGATAACTTTTTCATATCCGTATCAGGTCGAGCTGTCGCGGAGCCTGCGGGCGGGAGAGTTCCCCCTCTGGTCAAAGTCGGCCAACTTCCCGGTTTTCGCCGAGAGCCAGGGCGCGTACGCTCACCCGCTCCATCTACTCCTCATCGCCGTCTTCCCGCCGTACGCCGCGTCCAACCTGTTCCTGCTCATACACGTCTATCTTGCGCTCCTGTTCACTTACCTTTTCTGCCGGGAAACCGGTTTAGGTCGCGCCGCCGCGACGCTGGCGGTTCTCACTTTCGGGCTGAGCGGTTTCTTCCTCGCCCGGCTCGGTATCTATACGATAATAACCAACGGCGCGTGGCTGCCGGGGCTCCTCTGGTTCGCGGCCCGTTACGCCCGGACCGGGCGCCCCCGGGAGATGCTATGGTTCACCGGCGGCGCGGCCCTGGCGCTGCTGGCCGGGCAGTTCCAACTCGCCGTCTACTCCGTTCTAACGGCGTCGGCGTACCTTTTATACGTAAACCGTAAGAAATG
>CBDUXC010000371.1:0-2700 GCA_965371065.1 uncultured bacterium | reverse complement strand
GAACCCGGCGCCGTAGCCCAGCTCGAAGCCGCTATCGGTTCCGTCAGCCCCCCGGCGCCGCCGGTAAGCCCCGTCGGTGAAGACGAACAAGCGCCCGTCGCGCCCGACCAGGAACCGGTACTCGAAGGTTCCGAGAGCGTAATGGGAGACCGGGAACTGTTCGTTTCGGAAGCCGCGGAGGTCCCTCGGCCCGCCCAGGAGAAAGTACTCGTCGTCGGTGAACCTGGTGGCAAAGACGCCGGCCGCTTTCCCCCGCACGGCGATTGCCGTGTGCCGGGTTACGGAGAAGTAGCGCCACGCGTCCAGCACGACCGTCGGTACGAAGTCCCGGAACCCGTCGTCGTAGTACTCTTTGAAGCGGCCTTCGGCGTCGATGGATATCTCCCAGCCGGTCCGGGGGTTGGGGAAGTAGTCGCGGGTATCGTACTCGGCCCGGCCTATCGCCTTGACGGTCCGCGACGGGTCCGTCTCCCAGACCCGGCCGAAACCGGCGCCGGCCGCGACGGTCAACCCGTCGAGCGGGCGGGTGCCCAGGGTCAGCTCGCTTTCGACCCGGCGGTAAGTCGTCCGCTCCCGGTACTCGGCTTCCGGCCGTACGAACAGGTCCACGCCGCCGATCCACGGTTCCCGGTAAACGGCGTTCGCGTCCAGATTATCTTCACCCGGCCGCGAGAACCCGACGTCGACGTCCCGGCCCGTTCCCAATAGGTTATGGATTGACGCGGAAACGTACCCGAGCAGGTTTGCCGACGCGTACTCCGTCGCCGGTTCGTATCCCAGCGCGCCTGATATCGCGTACGTACGCTGGTCCTCGACGATTACCTCGATTACGCCGTTGGCCAGGTCGACGACGGTTATCTTTGGCGGCTCGACGAAGTACTTAAGCGAGTATATACGCCGGCTGCTCTTCCGCACGTCCGAGACGTTGTACGGTTCGCCGGGTTTAAGGGTAAGTTCCCGGCGTACGACGTTGTCGCGGGTCCGCCGGTTTCCGGAAACTAATATATCCCCGACGACGACCTTCGAACCTTCATTCACGAAAATCGTGAAGTCCACCGCTTTAAACCCACGGGCCAATATGAAACCGCCGGGAACGACGGTCGCGTTCGGGTATCCGTTTTCCCGGTAAAGGTCCAGGATACTCAGGATATCGGCGCCCAACCGAGATTCGCTGAAACGTGTTCCTTCTCTTGTGTCCATTCGGTGCCTTAGCTCGTCTTTGATAAAAGCACCCACGCCCAAAAATTCGATTTCGCCCACCGTGTATAAGGGACCGGTGCCGAAGTCTAAAGCTACGTCGGCGGTTCCGGTTGCCGGGTTTTTGTTTACCTCGTACTCGACCCCGGCTTCGAGATACCCGTCGTCGCGAAGGTTTTCTAGTATTGCCGTAAGGCCGCGCTCGAGGGCCCGTATGGAAAGTGAGTCACCCCGGTCGATATTCAGCCGTTTTTCGACTTCTTTCGCCGCGTACGGTATTTCGCCGGCGACCGATACGGCGGTTAAACGATAAACCGGTCCTTCTTTTATCGCCAGCGTACCGCCGTCGGCCGGTAGCTCGATTTCGACGTCAAGGTATCCGTACGAGTCGTACAGGCGTTCAACGGCGGCGATATCGGGTTCGGCCGCGGAGCCGGCGGCCACCAGTATTTCGCCGGTCGGTACCGATTCGTTGCCGACGACGGTTAAGCTGCCGCTTAGAGCGACGGCGGGTATAAGCAAAATAAATATCACTTTACGCATACGATAACCTTTAGAACAATATCTGCAAGTCCACCTGCCCCCGGTGCTCCACGTCGTCTTCGGGTTCCTTCTCGGCGCTGTAAGTGAGTATCAGGTTAACGTACTCGCCTACGCCCTTGAACACTTCGACTTCCCATCGGTGGGTCGTCCCGGGAATTCTCAAGAGCAGCGTGTCGCTCGCGGTACTGCCGGCGACGTCGTTACGCTCCCATTCGTATTCCGCGGAGACGTTGCCCGACCCCGTTAGGCGATAGATAGCACCGGGCCTTATTATTTTCGTCGTTATGTTCGTCCCAACGCCGTTTTCGTCCTCGTGTCGGACGGCCAGTTCGCCGGCCAACGTTACTTCCAACAGGTCCGTCAGGTGGTACCCCGGTTCGGCGACGAAGCGCCATTCGGTCGCCGTCTTCACGTCGGGCGCGGGGACGTTTTCCTCGGTCTCCTTCTCTTTGTCGTGGAGGCGTTCCACTTCGCCCCGCAGCGAGACCCGCCTGACCGGCTCCGAGAGCGCTTCTATGGAAAACGAACGGCGTCGGCTCAGCAACTCGCGGTACGAAATCGAGCGGTCAAGGTTCTCGTAATCGGAGTACACGGTTTTTAGAGTGAACCGTGGGTTAATCGGGAACAGCTTTAAAGTATAGCGCTGGTTGAGACCGCCGATTACCGTATCAGCGTTCATACGTTTCGTAAAAGTCAGAATGCCCAGCCTATCGGAGCCCTTCGACTTTTCGCGGACCTGTAAATACGTCTCGACGGAAAAGAAGCTCAGCCAGAACCCGGCGTCCGGGGAAAGGTCCCGGCGCCTTTCGGCCCACCGGTACGGCTCGAGGAAAAAATCGGCCAGCAGTTCGGCCTCGGTCGTCGGGAACGTAAGTCCGGTGTTTCGGTATCTCTTTACCCAGATCGCGTCCGGGTCGCCGGGGTCGTAGATGTCTATGAACCGGCCCGGGTTGTTCGGGT
>CBDUXC010000370.1:0-2701 GCA_965371065.1 uncultured bacterium | reverse complement strand
ACCGCTCCCTGCAACATGGGCAGGTATTTCTGATACGCCTTGTTCTTCCGCACGGCGTAGACGGCGGCCGAGAGCTGAACGGCCGGCTTCTCGCGCTTTATACCGTTACTCAAACGTGCGATGAATTTGGTTATTTGTGCCCGGCGCCAATCGTCAAGGGCTGCCGTATCGGACGTCGAACGGCCCGTTTCCCTTTTGAACCGCTCGAGCGCTTCGTCGTTATATAAAGCGCCGCCGTCGGAGTAGCGTACGTAGTCGAGGTGGAGCCCGTCTACATCGTAGTTGACGACGATATCCATCAGGACGTTGTACAGATAGTCCTGAACTTCGGGTAGTCCCGGATCCAGCCAGGCCATATTGTACACGTCTAATTTATCGCCGGCCTTGGTCCGGGCGAGCCACTCCGGGTGTTCGACGGCCGGGTGTCCTTCCGGCGCCGGCGTCTTCTCGTTTAACGCGACGAAGGTCGTAACCCACGCGTGGACCTGTATCCCTGCTCCGTGGGCTTCGTTAATGAGCTCGGCCAGCGGATCGAAGTCCGGGTCCGTCCCCGCCAGGTGGGGCGAACGCGGTTCCGGGTTCGGGTACTTGTCGGTGTAGCGGTTGGGAACGTAAAGGGCGTCGCCGCGGTATCGAACCTCGTAGAAAATTACGTTAAGGTTGGCTTCTTTCGCGAGCTCGACGACCGCCGGGACGTCTTCGGGCGCGTTCAGTTCCCAGGGGCAGACCCAAACCCCCCGGGCTTCTTCGACGGAGGCGCCGGCGGCCGTAGATACGGCTAGTGTTATGGTTAATGTTTTAAGCACTACGGAGCGATATTAATAAAGCGCCGCCGCACGCGCAAGGGAAAAGCCGCCCGGCGGCGGTTCGGTCCTGTCGGCGTATATTTTCAGTAAGCTCCCCGCTTTACACTTTTCTCAATAATATCACAAGGTCTTCGGTTTCGATGTCAGGCGTGATGAAGTTCATAGGATCGTAATCGTCGCCGTAACAACGCTCTATTCTGAAAACGCCGGAGTCCTTAATTATCGCTTCATAATCGTCGAAAGAGAACGCGTGCACGTCCGCTTCCTCGATGAGTATATATTCTTCCGAACGATCAGTTACGTGTAGTTCGTGACGAATTCGCTCGGTCCTGGCGGCCCAATCGACCGGGTACGCGACGAACGAGCCGTTTACGGTAACTTCGCCGTCGACGACGGTCCACCGTCCGGTCCCGCCGACGTACTTATCGGGTGGGCCGACCAGGCTCGTGTCTACCGCGTAAAGGCCTTCCGGTTTCAGTAGGGCCGAGACTCTCTTCATGTGGGTTATCAAATCTCGCGGCTCAATTACGTATTTCACCGTATCGCCGGTACATATCGCCGCGTCGAAGGGGCCTTCCACGGTCGGTTCTACAATATCGCCTAATACGCCCGTCATATCTATAGACTCGCGGCGCACTTTTCCGTTGATGTATTCGATAGACGTTGGGTTGTTGTCAACGCCTACGCATTTTACCCCCGTGCGCGCCAGCTCGGCCGTAACCCGTCCGCTGCCGCACCCGACGTCGAGAAGGGTTCGGAACGAGGTAAGCCTTTCGCTGAAGATTTGGCAGTAGAAAGCGCCTTCGGCTTCGGTCGTGGCGCTGTACGCGATGTCGCAATATCGTGGGTAATCGTAAAGGCTGCCGTAAATTACCATTTCGGGTTTTAAGAATATGAGGGAAAGCCTGCGGTGATTAGAATAGCGATAGAGGGACCCGCCACTCGAGTTTTACGGACCATATCAGGTTGTTTACCCTGTGGTTTTCGTGGTTGGGTAAGGTTGTTTTACTCGCCGAAACGTAATTCGCCGACGGGATAACGTATATTTGGTTGCCGAGACGGACCGGGAACGCGAGCTCCGGACCTACGTAAAACGAGTACCTACCGTCGGCGAGGTATTGGTACGCGGCTGCGTGGAAGTCGCTGCTGTCTTTGGACATCGGCCGTAAAAACCCGAATCGGATGGCTATGTAAGGTGAAACGATCTTCGTGTACCAGGGGTTGACTCCCGCCGACGCGCCGGCGTACCAGAACCTGCTCGTCGAGTTTACGGCGAAACCGACCTCGTCGGCGTATCGTTCCCATTCGTCGTTGTTGGGTCGGGTGTAGTCGAGAGTTATCCCGAGCCGGAACCACCGACCTTGGAGCGCAACGTTAACGGCTATACCGTGGCCGGGGTTGAACTGGTCCACGGGCGCGATTACGCTTCGTTTCCAGGGACCTACCGGGACGTCATAATCGTATCCGACCGCGAACGCGATAAAGTCGTACTCTGGCGTAGCCCGGGACCACCCGACGGACCCGGCCGACGCCGACGTCGCCGTTACAATCAGGAACGCGATAAGAAAAACGTTTTTAACCGTTGGTCGGGTCGATGGGGTCATTTTCGTACTCGGGCGGGAAGAAATCTTCCCAGGTTATCGTCCAATGCACTTCGGTCGGGTACCCGTCTTCTATCTCGAGTATGTCTTTGCTGATGCATCCACCGCCGCCATAGGCGTAGCACGTCCGGCGCCCGTCGCAATCGGTCCCGAACTCGCGGGAACCGGGGTACGACGTTTCGTAGGTACGCTTCATCGCGTTCGTGATCCCCTGGCCGGCCGAAACGTATACGTAAACGTCTATCTCTTCGCGGGCCGTTTTGATTACGAGGTTTCCGCCGGGCGGCAGATAAG
>CBDUXC010000369.1:0-2701 GCA_965371065.1 uncultured bacterium | reverse complement strand
GTCCACGGCGGCGCCGTCGTCGTTTGCGACCGCTTAAAAGCTTGGACCCGCCCGTCAAACGGGACAGTAACTTGCGAACCGGGCGTTATCGTCGACGACCTGAACCGAGAGCTTAAACCGTCCGGCCTGTTCTACCCGGTGGACCCGGCCTCGAGCGAAGCCAGCACCGTCGGCGGACACCTGGCCGAGAACGCCGGCGGTCCGTCGGCTTTCAAGTACGGCGTAACCCGCGACAACGCCCGTTCGATTGAGGTAATCAGCCCCGCCCGGGGCCGGGAGGTCGTCGCCGAAAGGCCGGGCGAACTCGACCTACTGAGTATACTTATCGGGTCCGAGGGTACGCTGGCGGTAACCCTTCGGGCCGAGCTCCGGTTACACGCGCTGCCGCCGGCCCGGGCGGTCGCGTTGGCGACCTTCGACGGAGCGGCTGAGGCGGGTAAGGCCGCGTACGCGGTCATCTCGTCGGGGCTGGGGCCGTCCAAACTCGAGTTCATAGGCGCCGACTGCATCAAATGTATCCTTGAAGACGACCCCGGCGCCCTACCCGCCGACGCCGAAGCCGTGCTTCTGCTCGAGTTCGACGGTTTCCCCGAAGAAACGCTGGCGGTCGACGCGGAAGTCGAAGAAATGCTCGCGAAAGCCGGCGCCCGGAACGTATCGGCCACGACCGACGAGCGCGAATCGGAACGGCTCTGGCGGGCGCGCCGGGGCATCTCGGCGGCGTTGGCGCGGCTCGCGCCCCACAAACTGAACGAGGACGTTTGCGTTCCGCCGTCGCGGACGGCGGAGCTACTCGAGTTCGTCGAGGAGCTGAGCCGGCGCCTGGACCTGCCGATACCCACGTTCGGACACGTCGGCGACGGGAACCTGCATGTAAACTTTATGTACGATAAAAACGGCGCCGGGCAGGCCGCGAAAGTCGAGAAAGGAGCCGGAGAGCTTATCGAGGAAGTCCTGGCGCTGGGCGGAACCATCTCCGGCGAACACGGGATCGGTTTGTCCAAGCTGCCGTTCGTCGGTATGGAACTGAGCCGGGCCGAAATAGAAACGATGCGGCGGGTCAAGGCGATGTTCGACCCGGGCGAACTGCTTAACCCGGGTAAAATGCCGCAACCCGGTTAGACTAACGCCGAAAACGAACCAAACACGGATATTGATATTAAAACGTACGTGTAGTAAAATAGTCAAAAGGGAAAGCGAAAAAGGAGGGACCATGTTTAAGCATCTTTTAGTTACTCTAACCGCCGCAGCCGCGCTTTCGGCCGTGCCGGCGCTCGCCGGAGACTTCTACGTGGTAGACTACGAGAGCCGGGCGGACCTCACCATCTACGTCGTAGAATATGAATCACAAGCCGACCTTAACGTTTACTACGTTGACTACGAATCCCAGGCGGCCGGCGAAGACGCCCTCTGGTATATGGTCGACTACGAATCCCACGCCGACGTCAATATTTACTTCGTCGACTACGAATCCCAGGCCGACTTGAAGATATACGTGGTCGAGTACGAGTCGCAGGCCGGGTGGAACGCGGGACACCCGTGGCAGGGAAGGCTACACTAACGGTAAAGTAAGGCGGTATATATGAAACGGGAAGCGTTTTTCGCGTTAGTAATGGTTTTCGTCGCTATACCGGCCGCCGCCGGCAACGTTTACGTGGTTGATTTTATGAGCGGAGCGGATCTTTGCGTTTACGTGGTTGACTACGTGAGCGGGGCGGACCTTAATGTTTACTACGTAGATTACGAATCGGGGGCCGAAGGCGAAGACGCGTTCTGGTACCTGGTCGATTCCGAAAGCCGGGCCGACTTGAAAGTCTACTTCGTAGACTACGAATCGGGGGCCGACCTCAAAATATACGTCGTCGGCTACGCATCCGGGGCCGGTTGGAACGCGGGACACCCGTGGCAGGGAAGGCTACACTAACGGTAAAGTAAGGCGGTATATATGAAACGCGGTATTTTATTGGCGTTAGCGGCCGTTTTCGCGGCCGTTCCGGCCGCGGCCGGGAACATATACGTCGTGGACTACGAGTACCAGGCCGACGTGAAGGTCTACGTGGTCGACTACGCGTACCAGGCGGACCTGAACGTTTATTACGTCGAATACGAGTATCAGGCCGCCGGCAAAGACGAACTCTGGTACGTCGTGGACTACGAGTATCAGGCCGACGTAAAGATTTACTTCGTCGAGTACGAGTACCAGGCGGACCTTAAAACCTACGTGGTCGAGTACGAGTATCAGGCCGGTTGGAACGAAAGCCACCCGTGGCAGGGGCGCCTGCATTAGTGGCAGGGGCGCCTGCATTGAACGACGGCGCCCGAGTCTACTCGGGCGGCCGGCCTCGTCGCTTTTCGGAAACGTCGGCGGCACTTACGGACGGTTTACCAACGTCGAATCCGCGAAAAAGCTTCGCGGCTTTCGCCCGAACCCGAAACACGATATAATAAAACCAAAGGGGGGCGAAAAAAGCTATCAGAAAAAGGTTGACATACAACCGTCCGTCGGGTAGAATAGCGATACTTTAGGGTTAGTATACACGTAACGAAACGAAAAGGAGGAACCACGATGTTAAAGTATCTATCGGTGTTTTTAGGTTTGGCGTTGGCGGTCGGCGCTTTTGCCAGTACTGACGTACTCATCCTCCACTACGACTACGCCGGCGAAGCTCTTCTTCGCGGGTAGTGCGCCGTCCGTCGCCGG
>CBDUXC010000368.1:0-2703 GCA_965371065.1 uncultured bacterium | reverse complement strand
GACAAGGCGCTGGAACTCATCGACTTCCTGGCGCCGTACCCGAAGAAAGGCCGCGTCCATAACTACTACCCGAGTATAAAGGGCGACAAGAACCCCAAAGGGAAAGAGTACGTTATAGACGGTAGCGTTTCGGTCTGTAACCTGACGGACCGTATCATCAAGAGCCACTTCGGTTACTACGGCGACGAGTGGGTCCAGATAACGCTGGGGAAGTACGTGGGGAGAATATAATTAGGCGCGTTAATTATTTAGTACGGTAGTTACGGACTGAAAACGAACCACGGTCGTTTTAAGGAGGTTAAAGCTATGCCTAATAAATTACAAGTTGCGTACCAGCTAGCGCCGGTCTTCGTTCAGAGGGTGCACCACCAAAACCCGCGCGGCGACTTCATCACCAGGATAGATTTTACTAAAGAGGGAGACCTTACGTCGCTGCTAGATAACTGGGTAGCTGTAAATCGCTTAAAAGCAGGGGGACCGATATGGACCGATAAGCAATGGGCCAATTTACTAGAAGGCAAAAAAGCGCCCGCGTTCGAATATGAGCTAAAACCGTATATCTACTATTCTATCGTCGAAACCGTATCCCATTATTTCGTAATATACGCCGCCTATCACCCTCAGGATTGGCATATAGGTCAGCTCAAGAGGTTCACATCGTTTAACGGCCCGCAATTCGGTGCTAACGACCACGAACACGATATAGAAGGCGCGCTCGTTGTTACCCGCAAGAAGGACCGACTCGAGGATTTACGCGCGGATATCATTATTACTCTTAGCCATTGGGATTTTTATTCTTACGCTTTCTGGTATCTCACCGATAAGGTCGGACGGGAATTACCGGTGTTCGAAGGTCTTGACGAAGATATCTATAAGGGCGCTTCGGAAAACATAGACGGTAAAATCTGGGCTGTATGGCACACCGACGAGAAAGGCGACGTCAGGATGAGACCTCAGTTGTTCGTCGAGTTCAAAGGCCACGGTATAAAAGGAGAGAAAAAGGGGGACAAAACAGGTTGGGGCGGTAATTACAGGACTATCCGTTATTGCCCGTCGGGTTCCGAAACCGACGAGCCGGCTATGTTCAGGGAAGAAAGCCCGGACCCGGACCCCAGCATTAAACTTGACTACAGGACTTCCCCCGATAATACGTCGGGGGACCGTATCGCCCATAAAGAGGTATATCGGTATGAGTTAATCGATATCTTCGGGCCGGGGGGTATCTGGGAAAACCGCGACAACCTTAAGTTGTTCCGGGAGAACGACGACAGATTGAAATGCTTCGCCGTCCGCTCGGGAAGAGGACTAAAAGCGGGGTCAGCAAAACCGCCGTGGAGTTGGGACGACTGGAACGACCGACATCAAGCGGGGGACCTGGCGATTCGACCGGCCAAAATAGTAGATGGTTATATCCGCGGTCTCGCCGAGTTCTCTTTGGATTACGTTAATAATAAGTATTTAGGTATTTAAGGCGCGCGTGGAAAATAGTGAGCATATACGTACGCCGGCGGGGACCTTTACACTCGGGCTTAACGACGCGGCCTGCTAGTAAGGTTCCACCCAGTCGGCGGTTCCTCCGTGTGGGGATTTATTACGTCGTTAGGGTTTTTATGCGGAGCAGTTTTAAAATCCGACGTACTTAACAAGACCTCATAAAATAAGAATCTAAATCCTACGACCTCAGAATAAACGTAAAACATACAAGGAGGATTAATGGTTAAATATAATTTCATATTCGTAAGCGATCTTCACCTGTCCGAAGGTTTTTTGAAGGACGAGAAATGCTACCACGTCAACGAGGACTTCTTTTACGACGACGCGTTCGCGCGGTTCCTCGAGCACCTGGAGGATAAGCGGAAAGCCAAGCGTTATAAAAAGCCTTGGCGGTTGGTCATAAACGGCGATTTCCTCGAGAACCTTCAGATTACTACTTACCCGGAAAAAAACGAACTCGTCACTCTCCTTAAAAAAGCCCAATCGATTATCTACCCGGAGGAGAAGGGCCGGCCCGATTTCGACAGTATCCGGTTTAGTCCCCGCGAAAAGTATTACGGCCCGGGGTTTGACGGCCCGAAATCGGTGTGGAAACTCTCCCGGATCATCGACGGCCACCACGAATTCTTCTCCGCGCTCGCCGCGTTCTTGGCCGCCGGGAACGAACTAGTAATAATCAAAGGGAACCACGACCCGGAATTCACGTATCCGGAATTTCGCCGGTACTTCAGGCATCGGATAGACGAACTCTCGGCTTGCATCGATAAAAAAAGAGTCGGACCCGTATCCAGACAGGTAAGCTTTTCCCCATGGTTTTATTACGAAGAAGGTTTATTCTACGCCGAACACGGCGGCCAGTACGACGAAGCTAATAGGTACGCGTTCTTCCTCGACCCCACGATGATATACGAGAAGACCGGAGTCCGCTCCATCCGCTTCCCCTTGTTCGGCTCCTCCTTCGTCCGCTACTTCTTCAACATAATAGAGCGGGCGGTACCGTTCGCCGACAACGTCAGGCCGCAATCGAAAGCCCTGTGGTGGATAATCACCCGAAAACCCGGTTTCACCTTCCTTAACCTCGCACACCTGTTTATGTGCCTTCGGGAGTTCCTCCAAAAAAAGGTATTTTACGGCTTCGACTTATTAGCCCTGCGCGAGAAATATAAAAGCGTCGGCCTTATCGGTTTCCCGGCTTTCGTATTTTTTAGC
>CBDUXC010000367.1:0-2704 GCA_965371065.1 uncultured bacterium | reverse complement strand
ATTACCGCGAGGACCAACCAACCTAAACACAGGATTAAGGCTATCGCCCAACCTATGCACGGGACAAACATAAGGACTACCGACAATATTACGACGACGATACCCACGATAAAAAGCATCATCCCCTGCTTCGCGTGGAACTGGGCGAACTTGTTATCCTTGGCCGCCAGGAGCGGTATTAGAAATAGTATCCCCAGGTACCCTATCGCGGCGAACGTTTTACCTTCTTCTATCTCGTTCGCGTCAGCCTTCGGCGCATCCGGCGTGGGTTCGGCAGGCGTTTCCTCGGGCGTTTCGTTTGTCTTTTCGTCAGTCATCTCTTACCTCCCGGCTTCCTAAAAGAAGCCTTGTCTCAACTCAAAACGTAATAAGCCGCTTAGCTAGATATTAACCCTCTCGGCCAGGTCGGCCACCAGCGGTATTTTCCAATATTCACCCTGAAGCGCTTTTACGAAACCTATTATAGCGAGAACCAACCAGCCTATACAAACGGCCATCACTACGAGATACAGGATTACACATATCGCCCAACCGACGACCGGAATAAACGAAAACATAAACCACATAACCCAAAGTATAACGAACGCTATTATAGTTCCGGTAGTCAATACCATCGCCTGCTTCGCGTGGAACTGAGCGAACACGTTATCCTTCGCCGCCAGGAGCGGCACCAGAAACAGGATACTGATGTACCCGATCGCGGCGTACGTCTTTCCTTCCTCGATTTCTTTCGCGTCGGCGGTCGGCGCTTCGGTCGTCTCGGGCGGTTTTTCTTCAGGCGTCTCTTTATCTTTTCCTTCGTTCATCGATTACCTCAGTCAGATTTTCACGGTATTCATTTCGGTAGATACTTTAACTCGCCGGCCTTCCCCGCCAGGGCGCCGGCGGCGAGCGTTATCTGTAATACCCCCGTCAAAAACAACCATACCCCCCACCCCAGGAAAACCCACGGCCCGATAAGCGGCCGAAACAAATCTACGACGACCAGCCCTATAACCTGTATCACGAATATCGATAACGCCTGTTTGCGGTGCTTTTTAACGAAGTCGCCTTTAGCGTACAGGTAAACAATCACGCTAATCGGCCCGGCGTAACAAAGCGCCGCCAGTACCCTGTCCTTTCTCGGCGGACCCTCGACCATATTATATCTTCGGCGGTTGCTTAATCAAGTAATATTTCCGGCCGGTTAAAACGAATATGTCTAATCGCCGGCCAACTCGTCTTTCGCTTCTATACGCACCAGCCCTTCGGCCGCGTCTTCCGCGAAAGGCGAACCCGTATAATAATCGATTATCTCCCGATAAAGCGCTTTCGCGGATTCCAGGTCGCCCTCGCCCTCGCGGACCCGGGCCAGCTTGAGGGTAACGTAAACGTACGGGAACGCGCCGGCCGATTCCGTGCGCGCCTTCTCGTAGTACTCGACGGCCTTTTCGCTTTCGCCCTCGGCCGCGTACGTATCGGCTACGCCGATTTCGGCCAATATTTTTAAATCGCCGCCGCCACGGCCGGCGTCCTCGAAGTTTTCGCGGGCGTCTCCCAGCTCGCCCAGCTCAAAGAGCAAGTTGGCTATCTCGTATTTGGCCAGTCGCCCGGCCTTCGTATCGCCGTAGCGGTCGGCCACTTCGTTATACTTGTCGATAGCGTCCCGGAATATGGTATCTTCGTCCAGTTCTTCGGCCGACAATATTTCCTCGGTCGCCGCCGCCAACGATTCGGCTATCTCCTCGTTCACCCGCGCCAGAGCGGTGGCGGCCTTGTTCTCCCGACTCTCCCGGTACATATACCAGCCCACGTACGCGCCGAACAACACGAGCACGGCGACCAGCCCTATTGCGATAGCTTTCCAATAACCGGCCGCGACGTCGCTTAACTTCCTGTACCACGGGAGTTTCTCCGGTTCTATCACCCTCCGGCGCCGGTGGCCCTTTTTCGGTCTTATAACAGGCATAACGCCTCCGTATCAAGATTCGCCCGACGGAACGTCGACCGGGCGACTATTAACCGCGTTCTACGTGTATGAATGAAGCCCGCCGAATATCATATTCGAGAACAGCGTAAGGACCGCGGCCACGAATATTATTATCTGGAGCACCGCCGTCTTCGCGCCCCGCCAGCCCCGTAAGTGCCGCGCGTGCAAGTAGACCGTCGCGATAAGAAACACGACCAGCGACGCGACCTCCTTCGGGTCCCAGCTCCACCATACAGACCAGGCTTTCTGGGCCCAAATCGCGCCGGCCACCAACCCGCCAATAGTGAACAACGGGTATCCGACGGCGACCGCCGCGTAACCGATCCGGTCCAGTTTATCCCTTTCGGGCAGGAAACCCAGCTTCCCTTCGGGCTTAATAAGGTACAACACGCCCGCGGCGAAAGCCAGGGCGAACGCGCCCTCTCCCAGACACGCCAGAGTAACGTGTATCGTAAGCCAGTATGACTGGAGAGCGGGTACCAGTTGGCCTTCGATCTCGCTCGGGAATATGGAACCCAGTACGAGCAGCAGAAACGCCACCGGCATAACGATTATCCCCAGGAACGCCTGCCGCGTCTTGACGTAGAACGCCAGGTAGAACAGCACGGAAGCCCACGAAAACATTAATAAATACTCGTACATCCCCGACGTAGCCCAATAACCCGCTATAATCATCCTGGCGATTATCGCGTACGTTTGAAAGGCGAACCCTGCCGCCGCCAGACCGACGGACGC
>CBDUXC010000366.1:0-2739 GCA_965371065.1 uncultured bacterium | reverse complement strand
CTTTATAGACCGCCTGGCGTATTCGGCGGCTTTTTCCAACTTGCCTATTTCGGAGTACAACAGGCTGAGGTTGTTATAAGCGTAAACGTAGTCGGGCGCGGCCGCGATGGCCCGGAAGAAGGTCTCCTCCGCTTTCTCGTAGTTCCCTTCCTTTCGGAACGTGGACGCCAGGGCGTTCAAGACGCGGGGGTGTTCCGGGTGTTTTTCCAGTAGCTGTCCTAGAAAGCGCCGGGCGTCGTCGTGTTTCCCCCGGTTGATAGCGGCGATAGCGTCGTCGTACAACCCTTTTGCGTCTTCCGGGAGGGCGTATTTTTCGTCTAGTTCTTTTTCCGTTACCATAATATCAGTATAAGTCGGCGTGTCGCCTTTTAACCCGGCGCGGGTAAGGTCGGTAACCGATATGTATTATTTAGCAGATGCGGCGGGCGGAAGCAAGTACGACCGAAGAAACCCTTGACTTGCCCGGCTTCGTATATTATACTCCCCGGCGAATTGGGGAGTCGTCTAATGGTAGGACAGCGGACTCTGGTTCCGTATGTGAGGGTTCGAATCCTTCCTCCCCAGAATTACGGAGTGTAAATCGTAGAGTTCGGATTGTAGGCTGTAGAGTTTAAAAAAGAGCGTATCGTATAACCTCCTCGTTATATGCGGCCCCGGCCCTAGCGGTCGGGGTTTCGCTTATTATAACCGGGCCGTACCCGGGGAAAGAAAACGAAGGTTGATTTAATTCATACGGTTTCGTAGTATTCCCGCGTTATCGTATTACGGAACCCGGCACCAGGCGGTTGTTAAACGGGTATTCCCACGGCCTGGAATAACTCCTGTTATAGAACGTTCGAAAGCTCGAAATGCGGCTTGACGAGAGATTCGCAAAAGACGGTAAGTGGTTGTTCCGGTGGAGAAGCTTTTTACCCTTATTGTTGGTGGTAATCATAATCCCGGCTCTCATTACTATTGAGGACCGGGCGCCCCGCGACGCCGGTGTCGAATTCGAAGACGTTTGGGTGTTAGTTTGTATTGGGGTTTCGTTTCTCGGCTTTCTCGTCAGGGTCTATACGATAGGTTACGCTCCCGAGGGTACGTCGGGAAGGAATACGAAACGGCAAAAAGCCGATACGTTAAATACGACCGGGGCTTACTCATTAGTCAGGAATCCGCTTTATCTGGGTAATTTTTTAATAACGCTCGGGATTTCGATGTACGCTCGCGTTTGGTGGTTGGTATTAATATACGTCTTAATGTTCTGGTTGTTCTACGAAAGGGTAATTTTCCTGGAGGAGGGCTTTTTACGGGAAAAGTTCGGGAAGACCTGGGAGGATTGGGCCGCGCGTACGCCGACGATTATCCCTAAACTGAAGGGTTTTAAGCGGTCGGCGGTCCCGTTCTCGATACGGAACGTTTTATCCGGGGAGAACCACGTATTTATCAATATCGTTCTGGCGTACGCGTTTTTGGAAATATTGAAAGGGTTGTTATCGGAGCATAAATTCGAGTTGGATATACCCTGGGTAATTGCGCTGTGCTCCGCCATCGTAGTTTGGGTCGTACTGAGGATATTGAAGAAGCGTACGAGTATCCTCGACGTGAAGGGGCGTTGATTTTAAGAAGTCCGCTTTTGCCGGGACGCGGTTACCGGGAGTTAGATATCGTGTACGCAAACCTTCTTTTTCTTAGCAACCCCGGCCGTGGGCGGCTGGAGTTGCGTTTATCGGCGGTTCGTTGATATGTCGCCCGTTTTTCGGTTTGCGAGCGCGGCGCCTATACGTTATAATTATATGAGGATAGGGGTCATATATATTTCTTACTGCTAATAGGAAACGAGGTTAAATAATGACGGATACTTACGGACTCGAGGAGCGGGGAATCAAAACTTCCGGTAAAGTTTATCGCAATCTCCCGGTAGCGATATTGATGGAGCACGCGTTGGCCGCCGGCGAGGGGTTTCTCGCCGCCAACGGCGCGCTGGTTACCCGGACCGGCGAACGGACCGGCCGGTCGCCCAACGACCGCTACACGGTTAAGGAACCGAGCACCGAAAGCGACATCTCGTGGGGCAAGGTCAACGTCCCGACGACGCCCGAGAAATTCGACGAGATGTGGGACCTGGCGGCCGACTACCAGAAGGACCGGGACCTTTACGTCTTCGACGGACACTCCGGCGCAGACGAACGCTACGAGCTTCCCGTGCGGGTCGTCTCGGACAAGGCGTGGCACGCGCTCTTCGGCCAAACGTTGTTCAGGCGCCCGTCGCTCGAGAAACTCGCCGCCTTCAAACCGGAGGAAGGCTTCACCGTCTTCAACGCCTCGGACCTCAAGATAGCCGATTTCAAGGACCGGGGTCTTCGGTCGGACGTCTTCGTCGGACTCGATTTTACGAGGCGGTTGGTGGTTATTATCGGGACCGGTTACGCCGGCGAAATCAAGAAATCTATATTCACGATAATGAACTTTATCCTTCCGACGAAAGACGTTTGCCCGATGCACTGTTCGGCCAACGAAGGCGCCGACGGCGACTCGGCCCTCTTCTTCGGCCTGTCCGGCACCGGTAAGACGACTCTCTCGGCGGACCCGACCCGCCGGCTCATCGGCGACGACCAGACCGGCTGGTCCGACGACGGCGTCTTCAACTTCGAGGGCGGCTGCTACGCGAAGGTCATCAATCTGGACCCGGAGCTGGAGCCCCAGATATACGACGCTATCAGGTTTGGTTCGGTATTGGAGAACGTAATCGTCGACGAA
>CBDUXC010000365.1:0-2752 GCA_965371065.1 uncultured bacterium | reverse complement strand
CGTTCTCTTCCACCGGCGCCGGCGCTTTCAGCCCGTCGGCGACCCCTTCCAGCCCGGCGGCCAGGATGACGGCGAACGCGAGATACGGATTACAGGCCGGGTCCGGGCTTCTTAGCTCCAGGCGTGTGGCTTCTTCTTTCCCGGGTTTATACGTTGGCACCCGTATCATATCGGACCGGTTCCGCCGGGCCCAGGTGATGTACACCGGTGCCTCGAAACCGGGGACGAGCCGTTTGTAACTGTTCACCCACTGGTTCGTAACGATGCAGAACTCGGGGGCACGGCGCATCACGCCGGCCAGGAACGAACGGCATACGTCGCTAAGGTCGTCGTCTGCTTCCTCGTCGAAGAACGCGTTACCGCCGTCGCTGAATAGCGACATATTGATATGCATCCCGGAGCCGTTCTCGTCGGCGAACGGCTTCGGCATAAAGGTCGCGTACGCTCCGTTCTTGAACGCAATTTCCTTGACCGCCAGCTTATAGGTCATTAGGATGTCGGCCATCTTGAGGGCTTCCGCGTAGCGCAGATCTATCTCATGCTGGCTCGACGCGACCTCGTGATGCATGTACTCGACTTCGATACCTATAGCTTCGAGAGCGTCGGCCGTCTGGAGCTTAAGGTCTATTGCTTCGTCCCGGGGTATCAGATCGAAGTATCCGCCGCGGTCCAGGACTTCTGCGGTGCCTTCCTTCAGGTAGAAGAACTCGGCTTCCGGGCCGACGTAGAGCGTGTAGCCCTGGTCCTTCGCGGCGGCCAGGTTCCGCTTCAGAATATACCGGGGGTCGCCTTCGAAAGGTCCGCCGCCCGGCGTTAACACGTCGGCGAACATCCGGGCGACGCGCCGCTCCGGCCGGTGCCACGGGAGGACGGCGTAAGTGTCCGGGTCCGGGACCGCGACCATGTCGCTTTCGTCTATCCGGGTAAAGCCCTCAATACTCGAGCCGTCGAAGCCCAGCCCTTCCGCGAACGCGACGTCGAGCCTTTTAACTGGAACCGTAAAGCTCTTCAGGAAACCGAGAATATCCACGAACCACAGTTCGGCGTATTTGACTCCGTCGTCGGCACAGCGTTTTAAGATGCTTTCCGGGTTCTCGCCCAACTTTGCTCCTTCCAGGTATATTGATAAAACGTGCCTTTGATGCGGCCCAGGTTCGCCGGCGGCGTCCGCGCAGATGCTGTTAATACGCTACAGGCGAGTATAGTATAACTGTTACCGCTAACGCGTAGGAACGCATCGTTGGAGTTTGCATTTCAAATACTTATCGGCAAGGATTGTACCAACAGGCGCGCGCGATTTCATTTTAAAACGACTCGCTAACCGGGCATTCCGTCGCCGCTCAAAACCCTTGCTTTTTAAAAAGCGCGATGTTAAGGTCGCTTCCCTTTTTCGGAAAAACGTTTAACGCCGACAAAACAGGAGGCAAATAAACGATGGGAAAGATAACGCTCAGCGTAATTAAAGCCGACGTAGGTGGGTACGTGGGCCACTCGGCGATGCACCCGGACCTGCCGGCCAAGGCCGACGAGATGCTCGGCAAGGCTAAAAAAGACGGGCTGCTCATAGACTACAGTATAATTTCGTGCGGCGACGACCTGGACCTGGTTATGACTCACACGAAAGGCGAGGACAACGAAGAGATACACAAGCTGTCGTGGGACGTGTTCGAAGCCTGTACCGAGGTCGCGAAGAAACTCCATCTCTACGGCGCGGGCCAGGATTTGCTCGCCGACGCGTTCTCGGGCAACGTCAAAGGGATGGGCCCGGGCGTGGCCGAAGCCGTGTTCGAGGAGCGCAAGAGCGAGACGATTCTCGTCTTCGCCGCCGATAAGTGCGCGCCGGGGGCGTGGAACCTGCCGCTCTTCAGGATGTTCGCCGACCCGTTCAACACCGCCGGGCTGGTCATAGACCCGAACATGCACGACGGGTTCTGGTTCGAGGTTTTCGACATCCACAACGTGCGGCGTATCTTCTTCGATTCGCCGAAGGAAATGTACGATATGCTGGTCTTCGTCGGCTCGCCGGACCACTTCCTTATAAAGGGAATTTATCGCAAGAACGAAGACGGCTCCCGGGGCGATATATGCGCGTCCAGCTCCACTCAGAAGCTGGCGCTCATCGCCGGGAAGTACGTGGGCAAGGACGACCCGGTGATGATAGTCAGGAGCCAGTCGGGGCTTCCGGCCGTCGGCGAGGTCCTCGAGCCGTTCGCGTTCGCCCATACGACCAGCGGGTTTATGCGCGGGTCGCACATGGGCCCGTTAATGCCGGTGAGCTTCGAAGACGCGACGCCGTCGCGTTTCGACGGCCCGCCGCGGGTCATTTGCGCCGGGTACCAACTGGCGGACGGGATGTTCGTCGGACCGCGGGATATGCTGGCCGACATCAGCTTCGACAACTCGCGCCAGATGGCTCTGGACGTAGCCGACTACCTCAGGCGCCACGGGCCTTTCGAGCCGCACCGGCTCCCGTACATGGAGATGGAGTACACGACGATGCCCACCGTCGAGAAGAAACTGCAGGACCGCTGGGAAAAGTTGTAATAACTTTACGAACAGCGTGTATAAGCCCCCTCGAGAGAGGGGGCTTTGTATTCCGATATATTGCGTTAACAGGTTACTCTGATTTCGCAACCTCCCAAACTTCCACTACCATCACCTTCCTCGCCCCGCAGTAGACCCTATGCGAGCCGCGGACGCCAAACACGGCGACCTCGGCAACGCGGCCGACGTCGAACTCTATCGAGCTACC
>CBDUXC010000364.1:0-2768 GCA_965371065.1 uncultured bacterium | reverse complement strand
GGTACAGCTCGTACGCTCCGACGGCGTTTTCGTATTGACCCATCTCGTGGTACGCCCGGCCCATGTTCTTCCGCGCCGCGATTAAAGTATCGTCCTTGCTCAAAGCGCTGCGGTACGTATCGACCGCCGGCGACAGGTGCTCCCCGTTGCCTTCGAGCCCGCTCTCCAGGTACATATCAGCCAACGCAAGGGTAACGAACGCGTCTTCTTCGGTCCGGGCTATCGCTTCCCGGTACGCTACGGCCGCGTCGTCATACTTACCGGCGCCGGCGTAGACTTCAGCCAGCTCGACGTATAGGTCGGGATTGCCCGGGTCCGCTGCGATGTCCGCCTCGATATCGGCGACGTAGCTCTCCAGGTCGGCGTACGAAACCGCCGCCGCGGCTATTAGCATTATAAGCAGTTTTTTCATATCTTCGAACCCGACAAGCTCAACGGTCACGTTTTCGATATCACTTCTTCGGCCCGGCGCCGCGCCCACGCGTCGGCGCCCATGATATTGTCGTAGGTCGGTTCGTCGTCGGGCGCGTCTTCTAATACCACGGCTACCGTTTCGGCAATGGCGCCGAAGGATATCCGCCGCTCCAGAAACGCGTTTACAGCGGCTTCGTTTGCGGCGTTCAGAGCGGCGGGTTTTACGCCGCCGGCCCGCCCGGCTTCGACCGCCAGCGTAAGGCACGGAAACTTACCCGCGTCCGGTTCCCGGAACTCAAGAGTACCGACGTCAATAAGCGAGAAACCGTTGCCCTCGAACTTCGTGTCGGTCCTTAGCGGATACGTTATCGCGAACTGAATCGGAAGCCGCATATCGGCCGGGCCCATCTGCGCCACCAGCGAACCGTCGTGAAACTCCACCAACGAGTGGACCACCGACTGGGGGTGTATCACGACGTCAATCCGGTCAAAGGACATATCGAAAAGCCAGTGCGCTTCGATTACCTCAAGCCCCTTGTTCATCATCGTCGCCGAGTCGACGGTAATCTTGGCGCCCATGTCCCAGTTGGGGTGGTTAAGCGCCTGTTCGGGCGCCGCGCCGTAGATTTCTTCCGCCGGCGTATCCAGGAACGGCCCGCCGGAAGCGGTAAGCACGAGCTTTTCCACTTCTTCCGGTTTCGTGCCGAGCAGGCACTGCGCGAGGGCCGCGTGTTCGCTGTCCACCGGGAGCAAGCGGGGCCGGTCGCCGCCGACAAGGGGTTTCACGACCGCGCCGCCGGCCACGAGGGTCTCTTTGTTCGCGAGCGCCACGTCGTGCCCCGCGTGAAGGGCCGCCAGCGTCGGTTTGAACCCGGCGAACCCGACTATCGCCGCGACAACCAGGTTTATGTCGTCCCTAGCCGCCGCATCGCTTACCGCGTCGGCGCCGGCGGCCGAGGCGACCCCCGAGCCGGCCAGCCTTTCAGTCAGGTCAGCGTATCTGGATCCGTCGGCGATTACCGCAACTTCGGGTTTAAAGCGAAGCGCCTGCTCGGCCAGCAGCTCGACGTTGTTACCGGCGGTTAACGCGACTACCCGGTACCCGTCGCCCAGCGACGAAATAACGTCGAGCGCGTTTACGCCGATGCTCCCCGTCGAGCCCAAAACCGTTATGTTTTTGGCTTCTACCATCACTTGCCGATAAAGAAGTTATGTGCCTGTACTAAGACGTACATCGCCGGCGCACAGACGAGTACGCCGTCGAAGCGGTCGAGGACACCGCCGTGGCCGGGCATAATCCAGCCGCTGTCCTTTACGCCGGCGTCCCTTTTAAAGACCGACTCGGTGAGGTCGCCCAACACCGAACCGGTGACGAGGATTACCGCCACGGTTATACTCCACCCGTAACCGAAACTGACGTCCGGCCAAACCAATCGAGTCATAACGAGTACCGCCGCTAAGCAAGCAACCGCCCCGCCGACCAGCCCTTCTATAGATTTCTTCGGGCTTATACTGGGGGCCAACGCGTGCCGGCCAAAGGCTTTCCCGGCGAAGTAAGCGCCCGTGTCGGCGGCCCATATCGCTAGAAACAGGATTATAAGATATACCCTGCCCGACTCCAATCCGCCGATAGCTATCAGGAACGCGAGCAGCGCCCCCGGGTAAACGAACGATAGGAACGTCGAGGCCGTATCGCCCAGCGCCCCGGCGTTATCCCGCCGGAAGACGGCTCCGACGGTCGCGGCCACCGCGAACGTTGCCAGAACGTAAACGATAGTCCCGGGCGCGAACGTTATAGCCGTTATCAGTACCAACCCGAACACCAGTACCGCGAGCCGGTACGGTTTAACGCCCTTTTTCTCCAATAAACCAAACATCTCGAGCGAGCCGACTAACATAAAGAGCCCGAAATAAACCAAGAGATGCACCGGCTTCCCGAACCAGATTATCGCCAGGTGGACCGGCACCCAGACCGCCGCGGTAATATAACGCAGCGGGTTCACCCGCGGGCCCCCACGGTAGGCGTTACGTCGCCGAAGCGCCGCTCGCGCCGCTGATAGTCCACAATTGCGGCGTAAACGTGCTTCGCGTCGAAGTCCGGCCAGTACACGTTCGTTACGTATATCTCGGCGTACGCAATTTCCCAGAGAAGGAAGTTCGATATGCGCATCTCGCCGCTGGTCCTGATAAGGAGGTCCGGGTCCGGGTGGTCCGGCGCGTACATATGCTCCGATATAGCTTCTTCGTCGATATCTTCAGGGTTGCCGGCGTGCAGGCTCTTGACGGCGTCCACTATCTCGGCCCGTCCGCCGTACGACAGAGCCAGAGTAAGGATCATCTCGGTTCCGTCGGCG
>CBDUXC010000363.1:0-2770 GCA_965371065.1 uncultured bacterium | reverse complement strand
GTTCTATAAAAGTACCTGCCGAATACACAACCGGGCATAAAGAATTCACGAAAGCTTTAAGCGATGGCTGCACCGCGGCGGCGGCCGTCCTGGAAGCCGTACGAGCGCAAAACCGTAAAGCGGTCGAGGAAGCCGCCGCCGACTTCGAGAAGGCGGGCCGCCGGGCCAGAGCGGCGACCGAAGCGCTCTCCGCGGTCGACGAATAGTAAAAACGTCCAGTAAAAAAGCCCCCTTGCGGGGGCTTTTCGTCGCGTTTCTCGGTAGAAGTTTAACCCTCGTCCGGGTGGCCTTCGGCATATTTGTGCTTCATAGCGTCGCCGCCCTCTTTGTACTTCTCCTTGAGCATGTCGCCGCCTTCCTTCCACTTCTCTTTCATCAGGTCGCCGTACCACTCGGGGACTCCGCCGCCGGCAACGGGTTTCGGGTACCAGAGAAGGCGGAGGTCCGTTAACGCGTCCAGGGTCTGGTCTTTGAGCGACTTGAGTTCGGCATCCGTAATAGGTGTGGACGTATCGTCAAGACGAGTCTTAACGCCGGTCAATGTGTTCTTGACGCCGAATATGACCGTCTGGTCGTCCTCGGACGATTCCTCGGCGATCCAGTCCAGAACCGTAATCGTCTTACCGATTACCGTCGACGCCAGGCCGTTGTCCCAACCGATCAGCGTTACGGTGTACTCGAGGCCCTCGATAACCTGGTTCTTGGCCGTTTCATCGTCGGGCACCGCAAGTTCGACCGTTACCGGCTCTTCCGTTACCGGTTCCTCTGTAGGTTCTTCGGCCGGTTTTTCGCCGCAGCCGACGATCGACAACGCGAGCGCCGCGGCGAAAACCAGATATAACAGTTTCTTGATACTCATCCTAGCCTCCTAATAGATGTAGGAATACGGCGGCGCCGAGACCGATACTATTTTACCACCGCCGGCGCCACAAACGGTGGTCGCTATTTAGAATCCCATTTAAATACGAACGTTTAAAGAAACCGCGCAAAAGCGAGGTCCCTATAGGCAATCGTTATTTACCCCCCGCTTCTTCGAAGTCGGAAGGCTTGATATTCTCGAGAAGTTCGCGTATTTTTTCCGCCGAATCGCCGTCGTCGCCTTCTATATCCGATTCCAGGATCCCGCCTTCGTCCAGGACCTCCCGCAATACGTATATGGGCGCACGGGTCCTGAGGGCCAGCGCGACGGCGTCGGAAGGCCGCGAATCCACCGGAAACGTGGCGTCTTTCGTCTCAATTATAACCTGGGAGTAAAAAGTCCTGTCGACGAGCTCGTTTATCACGACCCGGTCGACCGTAGCGCCGAGGACGCCCAGGAAGTCGGCCATCAGGTCGTGGGTCCCCGGCCGGGCCAGGTCCACGCCTTCCATCTCGGTTACGATGGCGTACGCCTCGTACGGGCCGATCCATATCGGCAATATCCGGCCCTCGTCGTCTTTAAGGATAAGGACCGGGCTGTTCGTGGCAGGGTCGTGGGTGACGACCGCTACTTTCATCTCCTGAATATCGGGCAAAACCCTAAATCTCCTCTTTACCGGCGGAAGTATAACATAAGCACGGCGTGTGTGCAATAAATCTTAAGCCGGCCGTCTCGCCCTTTAGACGCATTTATATAAGAAACGGATTAACGGCGAGCGTTTCGCTCAGTAAGCGAAAAACGCGCCAACGCCACCGATATAGTTATGGAAATAGTCGCCGCGGGGTGATAGAATGCGACGAAGCGGATAACCTGGGGAAGTAATATGGCCAAGAAACGAACGAAAACAAAAAAAGTGTACGCGAAAATAAAAGGCCCGTACGACCAGAAGTCGGTAAAGAAAAGAATCGAGGCTTTCTTCCTGTATAACATCGGGAAAATCGTAACTCGGGAACAGTTGATTGAAGTCGCCAGAGACCCCGAAACCGGCGAAGATAGGGAGAATTGGCACCAAAGATTATCCGAACTAAGAACCGACGAAGGTTACACGATATTATCGTGGCGGAACCGTGGTGACTTAAAAGTTAGCGAGTACTTAATGCCCCACGCGAAAAAGCGGCGTACGGCTAAAAAGCGGGTACTAATAAAAACTGAAACGTGGTTAGAGGTCCTAACGAGGGCCGATTATAGTTGCGAATGGGACGACGACGGGATATCTTGCGGGCTGAAAGAAGGAGACACAGACCCGGTAGGCGGCGGAACGATAAAATTAACTCCAGACCATAAAACGCCACATTCGAAAAAAGCCGATATTGACCCCGATAACCCGAACGAATGGCGAGCGTTGTGCGGTCGGCACCAGGTAGTGAAGAAAAACTATTGGGACGACCAAACGGGGAAGTTGAACGTATATGCTATTGTACAAGCCGCGCCCGAAGAAGAAAAAAGAGAAGTCTACAAATTCCTAAAGGCTTATTTCGGCGATAACGGTAAGAAAGGTTAACGATGACGGATCTACTTTTCTCTAAAACGGAGACGATACCCGAGACGGTGCTAAGTACAGAGGTAATAATACTCCCGGCGGGCGACGTCTTCAACACTTTAGCGGCGGTCGATAAACCTATAACTACGACAATCCTGGACCCCTGGTACAATAAAGGATTCGGCGGCGTACGAGACGACTATCAGGATTGGTTAACGAAACTCGTCCGCGAGACGTGCAGAATATCAGAACATATTTTCCTATGGGGTTTCGCGGATATCGTACATAACGCGCTGAACCATTTACCGGAAGACTATAAACTTATCGCGTGGTTGACTTGGTACTACAAAAACTGCCCGTCGGTCGTCCGG
>CBDUXC010000362.1:0-2772 GCA_965371065.1 uncultured bacterium | reverse complement strand
GAACCGACGCCGTGGTCGAGTTCATCAACGGGTTCGGCGAAGAGGAGCGCCGGAAGCTCTACTCCTTTGCCCAACGCGCTTTCTACGGTAACGAGTGGGAGGGCAAGAGCTTCGACGGTTATATCGAGATTGTGAACGCCGGCATCGCCGAGGGCCTGCGGCAGGCCGAAACCGCCGAGGACCCGGAGGAAGCGGCCCGGCTCAAAGACTTCGCTAACGTACTATCGTACAACATGTCGGCGGACCTGGCCGAGTGCTGGCCCGGCGACGAAACGCCCAGGGAGCAGCGCCACTTCGAGGCCGGGCTCAAAGCCGCCGAGGACTGCGTCCGCTGGCGCGAGGAGCTGAACAAAGGCCCGTTCCCCTTCTCGATCGCGTACTGGGCCAAGGGGATGCACGAGCTTTCTCTGGGCGACAACGAAAGCTCCCTGGCGGACTTCAAGAAGTCGTTCGACTACGCGGTAGAGTACGCGAAGGCCGAGGGTATATCGCCGGATGTTTCGCCTGAGGGTGACCTCATCGTAATACTGGGCGCGGGGTACATAGGCCTGGCCGAGTGGGTCGCCGGCGATAAGGCCCCCGGAAAAGCCCACTACGACGAGGCTATCGCCGCGTTCCAGGCCCAAGTCGAGAATTACCCCGACAAGAAAGACGGCACGCAGTTCGGCTTCGACCAACTCGAGTGGGTTAAGGCTACATTTATAAAGTAGGGGCAAACCTTCAAGTCCGGCCGCCGGGCCGAGAGCCCGGCCGGTAAACGGACCTTTCACATATAGGCCGAGTTTCGACTCGGCCGTTTTGCCGCGACTTCGACTGCGCGTATGCCGTGTCCCGCCGAAATATACGAAATCCCTTGACATCGGACCTACCGTCCTATATATTAATCGCCCCCGATTACCGAGTATTTACTTACATATATAACTTACTATTTACACTTCTCGAAAACTTAAAAAACGGGTGATTAAATGGTAACCGTACGGCCGTTCAAGGGACTCAGGCCCAAGAAGGAATACGCCGCACAGGTGGCTTCGCCTCCCTACGACGTTATAAACTCGGACGAAGCCGGAAAACTCGCGGCGGGTAACGATCTGAGCTTCCTTCACGTTGTCAAACCCGAGATAGACCTGGAACCCGGTATCGGCCTGTACGACGAAAAGGTCTATGCGAAAGGCGTCGAAAACTTCAAACGGCTTATCGACGACGAGATACTCGTCCAGGACGACGCGGAAAACCTTTACTTCTACAGGTTAACGTTCGAGGGGCGGAGCCAGCTCGGGCTTGTATGCTGCTGCTCCGCCGATGACTACGACGCCGGGAAGATACTGAAACACGAGCTTACGCGGAAGGACAAGGAATTGGACCGGTCGCGGCACTTATCGGAACTCGACGCCAACGCCGGCCCGGTCTTCTTTCTATACCGCGCGCAGGAGCGGCTCGACGAACTGGCGGCCGAGGCGACTGCCGGCCCGCCGGAGTACGAATTCATCTCGTACGACGGCGTCCGCAACGAGTTCTGGGTAGTCGAAGATAAAGAGCTTATCGACGCAGTCGTCGCCGATTTCGCTGATATGGCCTCCGTTTACGTGGCCGATGGCCATCACAGGACCGCGTCGGGGGCGGCGGTGCGTACCTGGCGCCGGGACGCCAATCCGGACCACACCGGCGACGAGGAATACAACTTCTTCCTGGCGGTACTCTTCCCCCACGACCAGCTTCATATAATGGATTACAACCGGGTAGTCCGAGACCTGAACGACCTTTCCAACGGCAAGTTCGTCGAAGCGATTGAAGAGAAGTTCGAGGTGTCGCCCCACGACGGCGAAGGACCGTACCGACCCGAAGAACTCCATCACTTCGGAATGTACCTGGACGGCAAATGGTATCGGCTTATCGCCAAACACGGGACGTTCGACGGAGACGACCCGGTCGAAAGCCTCGACTCGGCGATAATTCAAAATAACTTGCTCGCGCCAATATTGGGGATAAAGGACCTTAGAACCGACGAGCGAATAGACTTTGTCGGCGGTATCCGCGGACTGGAGGAACTCGAACGGCGCTGCGACGAGGAAGGATACGCCGTCGCGTTCGCCATCCATCCGATGTCGGTCGAACAGTTGATAGCGGTGGCCGACGCGGGGGAAATCCTACCGCCGAAGTCCACGTGGTTCGAGCCCAAGTTGAAAAGCGGCTTAATAGTTCATATGCTTTCGTAGATAGGCGAATTAACGGGGGTAACGTTTTTAACGACGATACGAAGGAAGGGAACCCGAAATGTTGATACTGATATCGGACGCGTTCGCGCCGGACCTCCCGGACCGTCTCGCGCGCTTCGGCGAGGTTACCGACGACAAGTCACGCTTACCCAAAGCGGAGGTCGCGCTGGTCCGCTCCAAGACCAAGTGTACGAAGGAGTGGCTCGACGAAGCCGAAGCGATGAAGCTCATCATCCGCGGCGGCGTCGGGTTGAACAATATAGACCAGGAGTACGCCGAGGAAAAGGGGGTTAACGTACACAACACCGCGGCGGCTTCAAGCATCGCCGTGGCGGAAGATGCCTTCGCCCTGATGCTCGCGATGCCCAACCACTTGATCCGGGGCCACAACAGCATGGAAGCTGGCGAGTGGATTAAAAAAGAACTGAAGCGGACCGAGCTCTACGGGAAAACCCTGGGGCTGTTGGGCGCCGGGCGAATAGGCACCGAGGTAGGGAAGCGGGCCAAGGCCTTCGGTATGCGGGTCATTGCGCACGACCCGTACCTGACCGAGTCCGAG
>CBDUXC010000361.1:0-2778 GCA_965371065.1 uncultured bacterium | reverse complement strand
AGCCCCAACCCGAAGCCGGACGACGGCGCCGCGCCGTAGCGCCTCAGGTCGAGGTACCATTCCAGCGGTTCCCGGGGAAGGTCGTGCTCGTCAATCCGCTTTAAGAGCGTCTTGTAGTCGTCCTCGCGCTGGGACCCGCCGACTATCTCGCCGTAGCCCTCGGGCGCGATAACGTCCATCGAAAGCGTCAGCTCCTCGTCGTCCGGGTCCCGCTTCATATAGAACCCTTTACACCAATGCGGGTATCTATGAACTACGACCGGGTTACCTCCGAAGGATTCGTGTTTGCCTAGTTCGGTCTCGTCCTCGGCGCCAAAGCCCTCTTTATCATCTACGGTAATCCCCTTTTCGGCCAGAAGCTTTAACGCGTCGGCGTACGTTATCCTCGGGAACGGCGGTTTAATCCCTTCGAGCTTCTGAATTTCTTTCTTCGGTTGTTGATGTTGTTCGTATAGAATCTCAAGCTCGGGCCGACGCTTCTCCAGCACGTCGGCGACGATACGACAAATTAGCCCCTCGGCCAGCTCGATACAGCCTTCCAGGTCCATAAACGCGGTCTCCGGCTCCACCTGCCAGAACTCGGTGACGTGGCGTCGGGTCTTCGACTTCTCGGCCCGAAAAGTCGGCCCGAATGAGTAAACGCGCCCGAAAGCCGCGGCGGCCGCTTCGTTGTAAAGCTGCCCGCTCTGGCTGAGATACGCAGGTTCGCCGAAGTAGTCGGTCTCGAAGAGCGTCGTCGTCCCCTCGCACGCCGCCGGCGTGAATATCGGCGCGTCCACGCGGAGGTACCCGCGTTCCCGGAAGAAGTCGTGGACCGCTTCTTCGGCCGTCGAGCGGATTTTAATAATCGCTTCCAACCGACGTTGCCTTAACCATAAGTGTCTATGGTCTAACAGGAAGCCGGTACCGTGGTCCTTTTTCTGAAGAGGATATGCCTCGGCCCGAGCGATTACGTCGAAGTCCTGAACCGCGACCTCCACGCCCGACTGCGCACGCGCGTACACTTGGACCACGCCCCGCACGTAGATAGACGATTCTATCGTAACGCCGTCGAGTTCGGCGAACTTCTCGTCGCCCACGTCGTCGGCGGAGATTACGCATTGAACCCGGCCCGAGCCGTCACGCAACAATATAAACTGGATTTTGCCGCTGGAGCGTTTGTTGTACGCCCACCCGGCGAGCGTAACCGTTTCGCCGACATAATCGGGGAGGTCCGAAATCCAGATGCGTTCGTCGAGGTAGGTCATTTCCCCTTAACCAACTCGGCTTTCTTGTGCAATACGCCCCGGCGCCCCAGGTCTACCAATACGATGACCGCTACGACGAACGCGGCGACGCTCATCAACTGGGGAACCGAAAGCCCCAGTAAAAGCTCCTTATTGTCGGCCCGGACAAACTCGATACCGAAGCGGTACAGGGAGTACAAACCCACGTACGACCAGAAGACCATTCCGTCGAAGGTCCGTTTCCGCCAGAGTATCAAGAGGACGACGAAGAAGATTAAGCTAATCCCCGCCGCGTAGAGCTGGGTTGGATGGAGCTTAATGACCTCGGGCATCTCGCCGGTCCCGAATAGAGCGGCGAAGAATATCTGCGCCGCGTAACGCCCGGCTCCCGTAAACGGATCCCACCCGGAGACGCCCCAGGGCAGTTTAGAGATTTCGCCGAAGCAACAACCGTTTAAAAAACAGCCTACCCGGGTTATCGTATACCCCAGCGCCACCGACGGCGCTATTATGTCGGTCCCGTACCAAATAGGTATCTTCTTAAAGCGCATATACAGAATCGACGCAACCGCGGCGCACAGGAGACCGCCGTAGAATATGAGCCCGCCTTCCCATATACGGATTATCGTCGCCGGGTTGTCGATATAGAAATTCAGGTTAAACAGGATAAAGAAAATACGCGCGCCCACTATCGACGAAACGACGATTATAAACCCGATATCGAGAAAGTCGTTAGGGTTCAGCTTCTCGCGCTTGGCGCGCCACGCGGCGAACAAGATACCTACGAGAAAAGCGAGCGCAATGGCGACGCCGTACGACTTTATCGTGATGTTGCCTACCTGGAACAGTACCGGATGCACTTTCCCTCCAAAGGATAGTTATTCAAGGACTACCACCGTAAGGTCGTCGAAGTACGCGGTGCAACCCCGGGCCTCCAACCCGATCCCGCCGGCTATTAAGCCGATATCCGTCGCCTTCACCAGCGGCGTATCGTTGACCGCAAGGCCCAGATCGTTCCCGTTCGCTTCCGCGTATACAAGATACGGGGTACCTGTTTCGATGCCAACCTTCTTCTCGCAGAAGACGTCCCCGTTCCTCTCGACGGCCACTCTGTCGGCGTCGGGCATCAGCTTGAACGCGTAACGGTCGCCGCCGCCGGGGTTGACCCGGAGAACCGGCCCCGCCCACGCGCCCTTCTCTTCCACCGACGCGAACAACACCGTAACTTCGACGCCGTAGTCGCTGCCGTAATCCTTCCTCAAACCGACCAGTGAATTCCGAACCTTCAACATACCTTTTTCATTTACGTATAAAGCGCCTTTTCCCTCGTCCCAAACGTCGAAGTCGGACTCGGTCATAGGCTCGAAATCGTACGTGTCGCCGCCGGCGGCGCGGCCGTTTCCGCCGCCGATAACCCCGAACAGCAACAAAACGCCTACGAGTATAAGCAGGAGTACGAACCCCACTATGCCGGCGATGATTATCGCGAGACAGCAGCCTCGGCCTTTTTTGCTGGGCTTGAACTCGTCGTCGGGTTTCATCTCCTCCTCCA
>CBDUXC010000360.1:0-2782 GCA_965371065.1 uncultured bacterium | reverse complement strand
CGGTACTGTCGGCGACGCCCCAATCACGTATAGGCTAAGCAACGAGGAGAAAAAACGGATACTATTGAATAACATATACGGCGTTGATATTGACGCTCAGGCGGTCGAAGTAACTAAACTATCATTGCTACTTAAGGCGCTCGAAGGGGAGACCAAAGAAAGTATAGGATCTCAGGTAAAGTTGCTCAAGGAGCGTATATTACCCGACCTCGGGGAGAATGTTAAATGCGGTAATAGCTTGATAGGGAAGGATTATTTCGACGGCCAGTTGCAGCCGGACCCGGAGGAGTACACCCGGATTAACCCGTTCGACTGGGATGGCCCGGAGCGCGGCTTCGGCGAGATAATGGAGGGCGGTGGCTTCGACGCGGTGATTGGCAATCCGCCGTATATTAAAGAATACACTTTCAGCAGACCTTTTAGGGATATGAAAGGGACCAAGCTATATAAATACTATCAAGGTAAGATGGATATTTGGTATATATTTTCTTGCTTAGCGATCGACTTGTTAAAGAAGGGTGGTTTCCATAGTTTTATTGCTACTAATAATTGGATAACTAACTTCGGCGCTAGTAAACTACGCGAAAAGATATTAAAAGAGAACGAATTCAACGAGTTTGTTGATTTCGGTGATTATAAAGTTTTCACAAACGTCGGGATACAGACGATGATATACATTATTCAAAAGACAGGTAAACCTAATACAGCTACGACCAATTATAGGAGAATAGATAACTCTAAAATCGATAAAAAGGAAGCCATCAACTTTATAAAAAACGAAGGTATTTCGGATTTCGCTACGAGTTTCGAAACGTATATTAAACCGGAAACAGGAAATACCGTCTTTACTTTCATAGAAAAACGTTATTTAAATATATTGGGGAAGATGGATAAGAACGGCATTGGCAAGTTAACTGCCGACGAAGTCGCTCAAGGAATAGTAACGCCACAAGATAATGTAATTAATAAACACCTAAATATCCTGAAAATCGAAGGTTTAAAGACTGGAGACGGTATTTTTATAGTTAATGATGAAGAGAGAGAGAACCTTAATCTTACAGAAACGGAAATGGAATTGATTAGACCATTATACACAACTGATGAATTATTGACTTATTACGGAAAACCAGGGAATAGATTATGGGTCATATATACGGACACGAAAATCATAAAACAGATAAATAAATTCCCCAATATAAAAGCCCACCTCGATAAATTCATAACGGTTATTACTTCTGATAATAAACCATATGGGCTTCATCGAGCGCGGGATGAACGGATATTTTTAGGAGAGAAAATATCGGCTTTAAGGAAAACCGACAAACCGCGTTTTACTTATACTGAACACCCTTGTTATGTATTACAAACGTTCAACAATATAAAATCAAACCGCTTTAATTTAAAGTACTTAACGGGCTTATTTAATTCAAACCTTTCCTATTTCTGGTTCGATAATAAAGGTAAGAAACAAGGTAACAACCTTCAAATCGATAAAGCACCTTTAATGCAATTCCCCATCCGCACCATAGACTTCTCCGACACAGCGGACGCGGAGAAGCACGATGATATAGTCACGCTAGTGGAAGCGATACTGGAGCTGAATAAACGTTTGCAAGCCGCTAACACGCCACGGGAGAAGGAGTCGCTAAAGCAACGCATCGCCGACACCGACCGGCAGATAGACGCGCTGGTTTACGACCTCTACGGCCTAACGGATGAGGAGATTAAGGTTGTGGAGGGGGGATAGATCTTTTCGAGACCCCGTCGTTTACGGCGGGGAGCATCTTCGGGGCAATCGACGGCATCGCCCAGTAGGAGATATGGTACAGCGGCGATGCCACCGACGACTGGACCGACCCGCAACTGGTACGACGTTATGTTCAGGTACTTGACCGACGCGACCGAAACCGAGCTTCCCGCCGGGCTTTCTCCTATCAAGTATAAGACGGTAAATCCGATGGGTCCCAGTCGAACTTGGCGCCCGGCGGGTAGATGTCGGCGATACCCGAAAAAGGGCCGGCTGCGTTCGTTTAAACCTCTTTTTATGTTATCCTAATTAGAAGTAGATGCTCGGACCTACTTCCACGAACGGGACGTACGGAGGAGCGTAATCGCCCGTGTTAATAGTTATTGCGTAGTTACCTCTAATCGCACCGGCTTTCGCCGTCATCCCGAAGTGTTTAGCGAAAGCCCAGCCGAATTCGCCCTCAATGGTTTGTTCCAGGTAGAAGTCGCGAGCTTTGTTATCGCCCACGGGGAATTCCGCCGCGATCCGATAACGTATATCCAGGTACTTCGTGCCGGAGACGGCTTTAACGCCGAAGGCGATAGGTAACCTGAAGTAGTCCCGTTTGGACCTTCCGGGTGGCGCTCCACGGTGGGGAGTACGTTTTTCCGTATGGTTATATCCGAGGCCGGGCGAGGCGTAGATGCGAACCGGCGCTTTTGAAAAGTAGAAGGGGGCGTTTATGTCGGCGTATATCGCAACCGAGTTCTCTCGTCCAGGGAAAATTAGCGCGCGCAAATCGAGGGCGACGGCCCAATTCGGGAACGCGAGTTCGTACCCTATGTCGCTCACGTAGCCTAGTTCGTTATAAAAACTATAATGACCGTCCCATCCCCAGGGATCGCGGTAGTATTTTTCGTAGTAGAACTGCGTCAACCCGGTTTGGATATTTACTGTGGACGCGGCGCCCGCGACCGTTGCGAGTAGTAAGATAACGACCGTTGTTTTAGGCAGCATAATTTTCCCTTCCCTTCGAAGAAACTGCCGGTTATTTTT
>CBDUXC010000359.1:0-2783 GCA_965371065.1 uncultured bacterium | reverse complement strand
GGGGGGTCCGGAGACCGCTGGCGTTCGCGCTGGCGAAGTTCGCCGGGCTGGGGGCCGTCGGTGTTTTCTGGGCCGTCGCGATACCGACCGCGATGGAAGGGTTCGTAATGATGCTCTTGTTCCGAACGGGGATATGGAAACATAAGAAGCTATAACCCGGGCGCCGCCCGGGTTTTTTCGTCGTCCGTTCAGTTCAAGTTATTGCGAGGAGGTGATGTAACTCTTTGATATAAAAAGGCTAACGGTCGGCAGTACCTATTTCGCTTGATATAAAAAGAAACGTCTGATATATTCTAACCCAAAGGAGGATTGTCTTATGACGGGTGAACGCTCCGAAATAGCCGTAACTTTCGACGACGTGTTGTTGAAGCCGAGGTACTCGGACATATTACCGTCGGAGGTTTCGGTCAACTGCAAGTTCAGCCGTAATATCGAAGTAAATATCCCGCTCGCGTCGGCGGCGATGGATACGGTAACTGAGCACGCCCTGGCTATCGCTATTGCCCAGGAAGGCGGTATCGGCGTAATCCACCGGAATATTACGCCTGAGGAGCAGGCCGACGAAGTACGGAAAGTAAAGCGGTCCGAGTCCGGTATGATAGTGGACCCGATAACGCTTCCGCCGGACCGGCCGATCGCCGACGCGCTGGCGATTATGGCCGAGTACCGAATATCGGGCGTCCCTATTACCGACGGCGGTAAGCTGGTCGGCATCCTTACCAACAGGGATCTCCGCTTCGAGCAGAACGTAAAACGGCCGATACACGAGGTTATGACGCCGGCGCCCCTGATTATAGCGCCCGAGGGCACGTCGCTGGAGAAGGCGAAGGAGATACTGCAGAAGAGTAAAATCGAGAAACTCCCGGTCGTGGACGAGGCCGGTAACCTGGTCGGCCTTATCACGTACAAGGACATAATGAAGGCGATAAAGTACCCGAGCGCGTCCAAGGACGTGATGGGGCGCCTTCGTGTCGCCGCGGCGGTTGGCGTGGGCGACGAGCAGGTCGCGCGAGCCGGCGCTCTGGTCGACGCGGGCGTGGATTCTCTGGTGATAGACACGGCCCACGGTTACACGAAAGCGGTCATCGAGACGGTCAGAAGGATGGTAAAAGAGTTTCCTGACGTGGATATCATCGCCGGAAACGTCGCCGGCGCCGACGGTTGCCGGGCTTTAATAGATGCCGGCGCCGACGGGGTTAAAGTCGGCGTCGGGCCGGGGTCCACTTGTACTACAAGGGTCGTGTCGGGCGCCGGCGTACCGCAGATTACCGCTATCGAAGGGGTGGCCGAGGCGGCGCATAAGGACGACGTACCGATAATTGCCGACGGCGGCGTTAAATACTCGGGCGATATAGTAAAGGCGTTGGCCGCGGGCGCGTCCACGGTGATGGTTGGGTCGCTCTTCGCCGGGACGGAAGAGTCGCCGGGCGAGACGGTCCTTTATGAAGGACGCTCGTATAAAGTTTACCGCGGGATGGGGAGCGTCGGCGCTATGAAGTTCGGCCGGAGCCGCGACCGTTATTTCCAGAGCCCCGGGACCGAAACGGGTAAATTGGTTCCAGAGGGCATCGAGGGCCGTGTGCCGTACCGAGGTCCGCTCTCGGGTGTTGTCTATCAGCTTATCGGCGGCGTCCGTAGCGGTATGGGCTACGTTGGCGCGAGGGACATCCCGACGCTCTGGGACACGGCCGAGTTCATCCGCATATCGGGGGCTGGATTAGTCGAGTCTCACCCGCACGACATAGAGATAACCAAGGAAGCGCCGAATTACGAAATCAGGAGCGGGAAAAAGTAAGTTAGTAACGACGGAGAAGTAATATGCCGCAGGGTTTAATAATAGCGGCTCAGGTCCTGGGGATCCCTTTTCTCGCCGGGATAAACCTGTACCTGACGGTCTTCGTAATCGGGTTGATAGCCCGGTTCGCGGGCGTCCTGAGTTCCCAGTTCGACCCGTTTGCCGAGTGGCCGGTAATAATAGTCGCCGGTATACTGACGATAATCGAGGCTATCGCCGACAAGATCCCGGCGGTGGACCACGCGTGGGACGCCGTCCACACGTTCATACGGGTGCCAGCGGGGATGGTGGTCGCCGGGATAATCGCGTCCGGGAACGAGCCGTACTGGGTGGTCATCGCGGTGCTCGTCGGCGGCGCGGTGTCGTTCACGTCCCATTCGGCGAAGACCACCCTCAGAATTACCAGCACGAAGACGACGGCCGCCCACGCCAACGCCGCGATTAGCTGGGGCGAGGATATATTCGTCGTAATAGGTTCTTTACTGGGCGCGTTCAGCCCGATAACCCTGGCGATTATCGTCATAATCGCTTTGTTCCTGATCTTCTTTTTCGGCCCGAAAATCGCGCGGAGCTTCAAAATATCCATACTGCTGTTCTATAACTGGGTGGCTCACGTTTACGTCGTGGTTCGCCGCTTCTTCCAGCCGGACTGGGAACCGTTGCCGGACCCGCTATCCCTACCGCGCAAGCTTGAGAAAACCGTCGATAAGGATCCGCCTACTTTCGCCGCCTGGGTGATAATAGGCCAGGTCCTGCGGCGCCGCCTGGGCTGGGTGTTTGTCTGGCCTGACCGATTGATGTTGGTGCGTAAAGGTTTCTTTCGCAAACGGACGAAAACTTATAGGTGGGACGAAGTGGAGACCGCCGACTTCGAGAGTGGCTGGTTCAGCGACCGGATTTACCTTACGGCCAAAGGGAAAGATTTCATACTCGTCTTCTTCAAGGGGCGAACGCCATATTGCGAGGATGTGTTCGCCGAGATTAATAG
>CBDUXC010000358.1:0-2784 GCA_965371065.1 uncultured bacterium | reverse complement strand
TCTGCGATTTCGGGTTTATTAACGACGATTCCGCCGGTTACGACAACTGGTTGATAACCGATTGGTGGGATAAAACGGCGGTACTGAATTCGGGCGAAAGGAACACGGAGTCCAAATCGTTAGGGGTTATTCTAACCTTGTTTAGGTAATCTCGATAATGCATTAAAGGGTGATACATTATGAAGAGCATAACGACAGTAGGTCTCGTTATCGCCGTATTACTGTCCTTCACCGCCTGTGACGACGACGGTACGACGCCAACGCTAGGTAACACGCCGGCCCAGGTGCTCAGGTCTTTGATATACGCCTTCAACAACGGCGATATTGAGACGCTCGACGGCGCCCTCGCCGACGACTTCACGTTCCACTTCGACCCTATCAACGTGGGTACCGTAATCGGGGATTACGTCATACCCGATTCGTGGGGCCGAGAAGACTTCATAACGGCTTGCGGTAATATGTTCACGGAGGCTTACAGCATCGATTTAGACGTCGCGTACGAGTCAATAGGCGGCCCGGAGGACGGCGCGACCGAATTCACCGCCAGGGATGTGTACGTCCGGTTACTCGTAATGGTCGATTCGACGAACGGGTTTATCGGCGACGGCTTTTGCGACTTCCGGTTCGTGAACGAAAGCGCCGACGGTACCGGCAACTGGGTAATAAGCGACTGGTGGGACTATACGGCGGCAAGAGGTACGTACGAATCGAGTGTGGATACGTCTTTAGGTTTAATACTAGCAGGGTTTGCCGAATAAAAAGCCGTCGGAACGCACGGCTGCTCTCGGGGAAGTATTATTACCGCTTGTAACGGCCCGTCCGCCGTTATATACTGTTCGCGACGAAGCTCAATTACCGGAACGTTTCTACCGGAGGTATATATGAACCGCACTTTAATATCCGCCGCGCTGGCCGCGGCGATAGTACTGTCCGGCCTGGCCGTCGCCGGCTGCTCCGGCAAGAAGGAAGTGGAGAAAGGCGCGATTTACAAGTGTACGACCTGCGGCCGCGTCTACAAGGAAGACGTCGAGAAGGTCAAGCTGCCCAAGGACGTGGCCGAGACCGTCGGCGTCGAGGAGATAATGGGCTTCTGCCCCAAATGCGGCGACGAGATTATCAAGTTCGACCAGGTCCAACACCAAAAGTGCCCCGTCTGCGGCGAGGAGTCCGGCGTGGTGACCAAGGCCATCGAGATCGAGCGGCGCCTTTCCGACGACATCCCCAAGGAGACCGACGTGCCGGTCCCGTGCGGCAAGACCCGGTGCGCCCGCGCCGGCGTCCTTCACGATAAGTACAACTGGGACTGGGAGACCTGCGCGTACGTGGCCGACGGGAACATATCGATAGGGTTTACCAAGGACCAGGTAATCGAAGCCTGGGGCCAGCCGAAGTCGGTCACGACCGACGGCTACAAGGAGATACTCGTCTACGACAACAACAAGGTCCACATAGGCACCAGCAAGAAGGTCGTGAACATCGAAGGATAATCGGCGCGTTGCGCCATTCGAAACCGATGCACGGGCCGAGCTTCAGCTCGGCCCGATTCTATTACCCGGAATCGGCGGTTTCAGCCGCCGTTTTCGTTTAGAGTTGACAAACCCGAACGCCGAACGTACGCTATCGGGCGCGTGACTTGCGAGTACCGGTTATGAGACCGACCGTTAAATTCCTGTCCGACGAGCTGATCGAACGGATTATATCCGAAGCCCGCGACGTCCTCGCGAAGCTGGGCGTCGAGGTGAACAACCGGCACATCCTGTCGCTCCTCGGCGACCACGGCGCGCGGATAGACGCCGAAACGAACCGTGCGTTTCTGTCCGGCGACGTCGTGGATAAAGCGCTCGGGAGCGCGCCCGCGTCCTTCAGGGTCTACGACGTCCTCGGAAACGAGACACACGACTTCTCGGGCTACAACGTCCACTTCACGCCCGGCTCCGCCGCAATTAACGTACTCGACTACGGGACCGACGAAATCAGGAAGCCGACGACCGCCGACTACGTGAACTACGCGAAGGTGGTGAGCCGGCTCGGGAACCTGGCGTCCCAGAGTACGGCGTTCATCCCCGCCGACGTACACGAGAAAGTCTCCGACAGCTACAGGTTGTATTTGAGCCTGCTGTACTGCGAAAAGCCGGTGGTTACCGGCGCTTTCACCGCCGAAGCGTTTGAGGTAATGAAGGAGCTCCAGCTCGCGGTCCGGGGGACCGACGAGGAGCTGCGTGCCAAGCCGCTGACCGTGTTTTCCTGCTGCCCGACGTCGCCTTTGAAGTGGAGCGACGTAACGTCCCGGAACGTTGTGGACTGCGCCCGGGCCGGCGTCCCCGTCGAGTTCATCTCGATGCCGCTGGTCGGGTTCGTAGCGCCCGTAACGCTGGTCGGGACGCTCGTACAACACGCCGCCGAAACCCTGAGCGGTTTGGTGATAAGCCAGCTCGCGGCGCCGGGCGCGCCGGTCCTCTGGGGCGGTTCGCCGGCGGCCTTCGACGTGCGCTATGAGACCACGCCTATGGGTGCCGTCGAGACGCAGATGCTCGACTGCGCCTACAACGAGATTGGGAAACACCTGGGGCTTCCTACCCAGGCGTATATCTCGCTTTCCGACTCGAAGCGGCTCGACGCGCAGGCCGGATACGAATCCGGGACCGGCGCGTTCCTGGCCGCGCTGGCCGGCATCAACAGCGTATCCGGCCCGGGTATGCTCGACTTCGAAAGCTGCCAGAGCCTGGAGAAGCTGGTCATGGACAACGAAGTCTGCGGCGCGGCGCTCCGGTTGGTAAAATGTAT
>CBDUXC010000357.1:0-2785 GCA_965371065.1 uncultured bacterium | reverse complement strand
CCGTGACGGGCGAATTGGACCATCGCGCAGCCTATCAGCAGAGATCGACCACCGTCCACTCGCGATCAAAGCCGCCAACGACGATCTCGAAGCTGTCTTCACAGCGAGCGCCCGACAGGGCTCGGCCCACCGGTGAAGAGGGCGTGACGACCGAGACGAACCCGTCGCCACCGGGGCCGTGTGGCGACGAACGCGAGCAGAACCGCGCCGGCGGCGACCGCCAACAACAGGTTCGCCCGGTCCATTACTGCAAGGCCGAAGGCCGCGCCGGCGACGGCGAAATGCCACGCCTTGCCGTTTTCGCCCAACCCGACGACCGCGGCGTATAATCCGACCGAAACGAGAAAACAAACGAGCGCCGCCGGCAGGACCAGGCTCTCGAAGAACAGCGCCGGCAGGAAGAGCGCCCAAGTAAGTCCGGCGGCGACGGCCGCGGGTTTATTGAAAACCCGCCGGGCCGTACCGTAGATGACGACGGCCGTCGCCGCGCCCAGGAGTATGTTCACGACGCGGACCAGAAACAGGTTTTGCCCGAAGATTTTATATATGAGCGCCAGGAAGTACCCGTAAAGAGGGCCGATGAAGAACACCTGGTCGCCGTACAGGTTCTCGCAGGCGGCGATCGACGCGGCCCAGTTGTTGAAGAGGTGGGCGTCCGGGATGTGCTCGAGGTACGTGAAGAACGGGTCGCCGACGACGGTCGCGAGATAGAGAGCGCGGACCGCAATGGCCGCCGCGAAGACGACCGCTGGCCACGGGTCCGCGAGGGCGCGGCCGGGGAGAGCCATAGCGTGCGTAAATATCCTTTTAACGGCGGTCATACGGTCGCGGAATGATAAGGTAAGAAAGTCGGTAAAGCAAGGGTTATCCCATAATACGAAGAAGGCCCTTTGCGGGGCCTTCAGTTAGCCCCTTGCGGGGCCTTCAGTTAGCCCCTTGCGGGGCCTTCAGTTAGCCCCGTGGGGGGCTTTCAGTTAGCCCCATGGGAGCCTTCGTTAGCGCTACGGGGAATCGAACCCCGGTCTGATGGCTGAGAACCACCTATCCTAACCCCTAGACGATAGCGCCGTAGGCGTAGTGTATACAATAAGGGCGGGCGGTTGTCAAGAGGGTTCCCATGTATATTGAGGGTAGCGGCGGACTCACTGAACGCGGCTGTGCCGCTCATTGAAGGCGGCTGTGCCGCTCGCCGTCGGCCACGGCCGAGCCGGTTTCCGCGTAGACCTCGGCGACACGCTCGACGACCAACGGGGCGACGTCCGCCGCCCGGGCCTCGACGAACCCGGACGCGGTAACGGGGCCCCGGTTCCGGGTGAAGAAGTTGGTGATACTTATGGCGGCGAGTTCTATGACTATTACGGATACGGCGACGGGCGGCAGGACCTTCCTGACGATGTTTTTCGGCATACGGACCTCCGATGTCGGGATACGCGGCCGAGTTGGTTGAAAGAATAATGTGTTAAAAGGCGGGGTGTTTTCTATATAAAAATAGAAAGGCGGGCCGTCGCGGACCCGCCTAAAACAGCCTGGAAAATCGGATTACTTGAACGTTGCTTTTACGTGGCCCAGGGACGCCGGCGCTACGCCGGTGTTGTTGTAGTTGAACTCGAAGTCGAAATCTTCGTTGCAGAGCGTGTCGCCTTCGTCGTTGTTCGCTATTACCCGCCAGTAGTAAAGGACGCTCTCGGTTACGGTGAAGGTGTACGAGTAGAAGTCGGTCGTTAATCCGGGCAGGTAAACAACCGGGCTGGAGAAGTCGTCGTTGTCGTCCACCAACAGCTCGTACTCGTCGGCGAGTTCCGATTCCTCCCAGTCGAAGAGAACGTCCACGTCCACGGGGTCGTCGGTCCTGCTGGTGAGGGTAAAGGAGCCCGCGTTCAACGGGCCGGCTTTAGTCGTTATCGCCTCGAAGCCGCCTCCGCTTTCGCCCCGCGTGAAGACGTCGATGACCGTGCCGTCGGCCGGTTCCAGCAAGGCGAAGGGACCCGGTACTGGTGGTACATATTCGTGATCTATTTCGAGATACGGGTTGTAGTCAGGGTCAGGGTATTCTCGCGAGTAGTGCCTTTGGTAGTAACCGGCTCCGGTCAGACCGTAGTACACGACGCCGTAGTTGTCGTAAGTGCCGTCGACCCATTCCTGGACGAGTTCTGCAATGTCGAACTCTTTCCAGCCGTTGGGGTCGCCCATCGGTACGTCGGTGTCGTACGGATTGGCTTCGTCGTGGGCTATCGAGTCGACGAGGGTGTACTCGTCCCAGTCCTCGGTCACCCTGTAGATTTCGCCGCTTATCGCGGCGTTTCCTGCGTAGCGATAGACGTACATAGTGGCCGAGTTGATCGTGTGGTCGTCCGGTATGGTAGAAAGGTCGAAGTGTATTATGATTTCTTGGTCAATAACCGATGGGCGATTTACCCTCAGCTCGGTCGAGGACCCGTACGGGCCCGAGCCGGGGTATATCCACGTATCGGCGTCCGGGTTCTCGTTGTAGGTGTCGGCCAGGCAGAAGGTTGCCGCGAGTAGAACCCCCAAGGTAAGATAGATAACTTTCTTCATCCTTCCTCCTTTTTGGTGTTTAGTAATTATACGCTAACAGGCTATTTTACTATTATCTGGTACGTCGGTCAAGCGTTATTTACTTAAATCCCGTTTTTTCGGTATCACAGAAAAGGCGGGCCGTCGCCGACCCGCCTATGAGTGTTCCTAACCGTTAAGATTACAGGAACCCGGCTTTTAAGTGGCCCAGGGACGTCGACGTTATGCTGGTGTTGTTGTAGTTGAACTC
>CBDUXC010000356.1:0-2805 GCA_965371065.1 uncultured bacterium | reverse complement strand
CGAAGACCCCGACGCTTTCGATGTCGGTTTGAGACAGCTGGCCGACTCCGCTGAGGAGATCGTGGTTACCGAGTACGACGGACCTGCCGGAACACGCTTTATAGAATTCGAGTCCGAAAACGGAACGTTCACGCTCGCCGGTTACGGCGGCTGGGTTTACTCGTCCCCCGACGAAACCGAGGTCGAAAGCGCGTTAAGGGAAGTTATAGCGGGCAACCTCCTGTCGGCCGACGCCGATTTCGTCGAAAACACGACACGTCTTTCGCCGGAGCAGAGTATGCTCGTTCATATCGACTATCCGGCGTTGATCGCCGAAGGCGAAGACGCCGAACGGCCGGCCGCGATGGAGATGATGCTCCGCCCAGTAACGTTAGCGAGTAAGCCGGTAGATAACGGCGTGCTGTACGAAGCGTACCCGTACGTCCTCTGGCAAACTCTATACTCGTCTTTCGCGGCCGGTTCTACGTCAATCGATTTTTAACAGGGCCATAGAAACGAAGGGAACAAGTTGGAAGGGCTTAAAAAGATATCGTTAACCGCAGTCGTCATCTTCCTGACGTTGGCGCCGCTGTTATTAATCGCGTGCGACAACCCTTGACCCTAGGGGTGCTCCGGACGGAGCGGTCAGCGTAACTTCTGTAAGTACAAAAAACCCGCCCGACGGCGGGTCAACGTTGGCTTACATTAACGTTCTATTAACCTTTCTCGGCCGCCAATCTGGACTTCGCGTTCGCGAACATTTCCCGGAACTGAGGGAGGTCCCGTAAGGAGTCCAGGTCGGGGTCCGAATCGGCTGCTTTAACGTACCGCCGGGCCGCAAGCGCTTTCTCTAGGTACACCAACGCGTTGTCGGTTTCACCCATTACGGCGTACGAACAAGCGGCGTTGTAAGCCGCTACAAGGTAATCCCCGTCGTACGAATACGAAGCCAGGAAGTATTCGAGAGCAGTTTTGTGGTCGCCGGACCGCGCGTAATAAATACCCAGAGTGTTCCACGGTATAGGCGATTCTTTGAAGTATTTGACCGCCCGTTCCGCATACTTGGCCGATTCTTCGTAACGGCCCATCTTGCTGTAAACCGAACTAAGGTTGCTGTTGGGTATCGAAAAATCCGGGCCGTGTTTAAGCGATTCAAGGAAGTACTTTTCCGCCATTTCCAGCTTACCCTCTACGAAGTACGTATTGGCCAGCGAATTTAAAAGCCGCGGTTCGCCCGGCTCAAGTTCCAGAAGCCCCTCGATGATTTTTCTGGCCCGCCCGGGGTCGTCCTCCAGTATCCCGATGGCTTCTTCGTAAACCGTCTTAATAGATTCCGGGACCGGGTATTTTTTATCCCTTTTGGCCATCTTAAGTCCTGGTTTCGGGTGACGAAAGGAAAAGCGGGAATAACCGACTAATCGGACATTATTGTATTTATCGCAAAAAACGGACCTGCAGTTTAACCGGAAGCGTATTATTCTATAAAAAGGGCGCCGGAAGCGGCGCGTCCGGTCCTGTACCGTCGTTTTGCGTTCACCGGTCTATAACTCCGGTGATCTCGTTAACGAAATCCGCCAGGGAAATTCCCTCCTCTATTACGATACCGCCTTCCACGGTGAACTTTGAGGCGGCGTGATTCGTTAACACAAACTCGCCTTCGTCGTCTACTTTCAGGAACAATACGATTTCCATACCTTCGTCGAAGACCGGCGAAATAGATGTCGCCATCCCGACACCGTCTACGATACCTCCAGGGTAAACAACTTCGACCACGCTCGTCCAGTGGTTCCCCAGTATAATATCATCGACGGTCACATAAGCCCGTGAGTATATAAAACCGTCGGTGCCGTAAAAAGATTCGATTCCGTCTACCTTACCTACTACTATAAGGTCCGATATATCGGCTAATTCGGCGGCGTTCATATACACCAACGAAGCGAAAGCGCCCGTCGATATTATAAAGATTATTAACGCTGCAAAAAGGGACTTCATCCTAATTAACCCCTTGAACGTTAGCCCAACGATCACTGGAAGGTTTTAATATACGATTTCTCTTTAATATCTTGAATATAGTCATCTAACTCAACCTCTACACGTTCGGACCGAAGGACGTCTATAACCTGGTCCCGCGCGTCCTCGTAACCGCGGGCGTATCCTTCTTCCCTGCTGTTAAGTTGCACTATATAAAAACCTTCTTCCCTTTCTACGATGTCCGTATATTCGCCCGGCGTTATATGCTCCAGTTCGGCAGCTATTATCGGGAAGTCACGCGCAAGCGACGCTAAACCCAATTCACCTACGCGCCCGCCGCTGGCGGCGGTATCTTCTTCTTCGCTGTACTCCTCGGCTACCTTTTCGAAAAACACACCTCTTTCCAGCGCCGCGTAAGCTTGCCCTATTTTCATCCTGGCCGCCGATACGTCGGCGTCCGTAACCGATATCGGCAAGAATATAGTCCTCGTTATGTACGTTTCGCCGTCGCGCCCGATTAATTCCACCAGCCAAAAACCGTCCGTCATTTCTATCGGCTCGCTTATCCGACCCGGGACGAGTGCCGCTACTGCCACTTCTAACTCGGGGTAAGTCTCGCCCGGCTTGAAAGAAAAGTCGCCGCCGGAAGAAGCGTTAGCGGCGGCCGAATATTCGCGGGCCAGGTCGCCGAAGTCGGCACCGGCCTCGGCGCGGCGTTTCAGGTCGAACGCCAACGTTCGGACCGCCACAGCGGACTTCTCAGTCAGTTTTTTCGCGACGACTATCTCGGATATATCTACGACCGTCGGTATGGCGAACTCGGACCTATGCAATTCGAAAAAACTGCGGGCTTCT
>CBDUXC010000355.1:0-2811 GCA_965371065.1 uncultured bacterium | reverse complement strand
CAACCCCGGTGTTGGTCCGAGCCCTCCAGGTACATATCCGACGGCCATCGGTGCCCCGGCCATTTGCCCCGGTCGAGTACCGCCAGGTGACTCGAGCCGGACTCGAACCATACGTCCAGAACGTCGAGCGATTTCGCGAATTCGGCACCACCGCACTCGGCGCAGACGGCGCCTTCGGCCACTTCCTCAAAAGGAACCGTATACCAGTATTCGATACCTTCTTCCGCTACTTTATTGACGACCTTTTCCAAGAAATCGTCAGGGTAGTAAGCTTTGCCGCACTCGTTGCAATAAAGCGCCGTTATCGGTACGCCCCAGTATCGCTGCCTGCTGATGCACCAGTCAGGCCGGCTCTCGAGCATTCCGTGGATACGCTGTTCGCCCCATTTAGGTATCCATTCCACGTCGCCGACGGCCTTAAGGGCTTCTTTCCGCAGGTCCCGCGCCGTTACGTCTACGAACCACTGGTCGGTGGCGCGGAATATCAAGGGCGACCCGCAGCGCCAGCAGTGGGGATACGAGTGCTCCGACTCCTCGTAGCCCAACAGCACGCCTTTCTCACGCAGCATCTCTACGATGAGCGGGTCGGCGTCGTGAACGTGCATCCCTTCGTATTCGGGGACTTCGGACGTGACACGGCCGCGGTCGTCCACAGGCGAAAGTATTGATAATCCTTTTGCCTGACCGACTGAGAAGTCTTCGGCGCCGTGGCCGGGGGCGGTATGCACGACGCCGGTCCCCTGTTCAAGGTTAACTATGTTCGCAGTGATTACCGGCGATTCTCGGTCAATGAACGGGTGGTTCAGCACAACTCCCTCGAGTTCCGCGCCCGTAAATCGCCCTATGCGTTCGTGTTCTTTTGCGCCGATTTGTTCGAGTACGATGGGCGCGAGCAAGGCGGCCATAACGTAAACGCCGTCGGGTGTCTCGTACGCGTCGTACTCGAAGCCGGCGCCTACGCAGCACGCCAGGTTGGCCGGTAAGGTCCAGGGCGTCGTCGTCCAGACCAGGAAGTAGACGTCGCCTTTCGCCCGCAAATCATCCAACCCCTTTATTACCTTGAAACGCAAGGTAATGCTGGGCGACTCTACGTCTTTGTACTCCAGTTCGGCGTCGGCCAGGGCCGTCTCGCAATACGTACACCAGTGGACCGGCTTTAACCCCCGGTAGATACGCCCGTCGGCGGCCATTTTTCGGAAAGCACCTAATACTACACCCTCGTACGCCGGTTGCATAGTGAGGTAAGGATCGTACCAATTGCCGAAAACCCCAAGACGTTTGAAATCGACCCTTTGCTTTTCTATGAATTCCTCGGCGAACGCGCGGCAGCGGCGCCGGACTTCCTCGGCCGGTACGTCTTCGCCGGCGGCTTTTATAGCCTTTACTATTTCGTGTTCTATCGGTTGCCCGTGGCAGTCCCAACCCGGCACATAAGGTGCGTCGAAACCCTCCATCGTCTTGGCTTTAACGACGAAGTCTTTCAGAACCTTATTCAAAGCGTGGCCCATATGGATTATCCCGTTGGCATATGGCGGGCCGTCGTGAAGTACGTACAGCTCCGCGTCGGCACGCGCTTCGCGGATGCGCTCGTAGATACCGATTCCTTCCCAGAACGATATAAACTCGGGTTCCCGAGCAGCCAGGTCGGCTTTCATCGGGAAAGACGTTTTTGGAAGGTTTAAGGTGGGGCGCCAGTCCGCCATTGTACTTCCTCCTTACCCATCTTCCGGCGGGCTAAACAACCGGAAAGTCTAACTGTTGCCGTTACCGAAGTCAAGATCAAAGCCCGAAAATGCCTAACTAAAAACGGGCCTGGAGCGGCCCGTTTCGACGACGTAGGTATCCTCGGGCCACTAAGTGTTGCCGATAATTATGATGATGCTATTCATAAGCTCGCTTTATATATCATAAACGCCCCCGCAGGTCAAATATAAAATCGACCGAAATCGGTTTAACGATCCGGACCCGGTTCGCCCCGTCCGCGGCGACCTTATCTCTTCCGGCGGGGAGACGCGTTTTTCGCTCTAGCTTTTCCGCGGACGCTCTTCCTATCGCGTTGTATCTTGTCGCTCTCTCGTCGAATGTTAAATCTCTTGTTTATCCCCAATACCGTTTTTAAATATAGTGTAACTATTCTATAACGCTACACTGATTCATAAACGCATTAACCGCCAACGTCCCGATATAGAAGCCCCTTTTTCTCACGATCATACCTTAATAAACTAACGCTTCACAGCCACGTTACGATATTCCTCCCCGTGTTCAAAAGCAAGACAGTTTTTCCTTGCTATTACTAACGCCGTACTGTATACTACTTAATAACGAAGAGGGTAGCGGAAATCCGAATTATAATTAAACTGTTTCAGGAGGGAAAGGATATGAGAAAATTAGTATTTATAGGAGTCGCCTTGCTGGCCGTAACGGCTGCGGCCGGGACGCTCGGGGATTTGAAGCCGGCGCCGACGGACCCGACCAACGCGTACTGGCAAATCATCGACGACGGCGGCAACAACGTCCTCGCGTGCGTCATGGAAGGCGAAACCGTGTACGGCACCGGCGACGACTGCCGGGTCCGAAACACGGACGCCTTCAACTTCACTACGTCGGACGTCATTAACGTGGAATTCGATATCAAAGTTACCGTCGACGCGCCCGAAGACCACTGTTTATTCCAGGCCAAGGGCGCCGGCGACTCGGGTTGGACGACGTTCGAGGATTTCACTACGAACACGGCCGGTTACGAACACCGTTCGTACGACCTGGTTTACGGCGAATGGGGCAACTGGACGACCAAGAACAACGTTTACGTCC
>CBDUXC010000354.1:0-2818 GCA_965371065.1 uncultured bacterium | reverse complement strand
GCCCGCCCTTTATAGCTATAATCATAAACTGTGTTTACCGATTATATAACTCGTTATATCCGATATTAAGCGAATGAACGAATGACATGAAATCAATACAAATAACTAATTAGATAATATTGATAGTATTCAGGTGTAACGTAATAATTCGATATTTCCCACGTATTCGTGCATTTTCTCCTTGACATGTACGTAGTCGTTGGTTTATACTATATCAAACTCTATATCGGCTTATATTAACCAAAAGGAGGAAACGTCATGTTGCGCAAAATCACAGTTGTAGGTTTAACCGTCGCCGTCGCGATCGTTGTGTTCGGGTGCTCAAACGACGCGGTAACGCCGGAAGGTTCGGGGACTGCGGGTAGTAAGACGCAGAACAGAATTTACGGGTATTGCTATATTGGTACTACTCATATACTCGACCCTTACGAAGGCGTACTCGTGGAAGCTTGGTGTGGCGGTGATCTCTGGGGCTACGACTACACCGACGGGGATGGCTATTATGATATAGTATTGTACCCCAACTGCCCTACTTACACATGGTATCAAATAAAAGCCACACCCCCCGATGAAGAAATCGACCCGCAAACAAAATGGATGTTCTATACGATTGGACCTAATGCGGGGCCGAATTTCTACTTCAGGCAAGACTAGCCGGGCCGCTTCGTCAACTACCACACCTCGTTACGAGAACCCGCCGAAAGGCGGGTTCTCCTTTGTTAGGGATTCCTTAAAGACGTAGCCGTATAAGCCCTGAGGTCGGGGACGGCGGAAATATAACTTGAAAAATCCCCCGAAATATGGTAGAAATGCCCCCGCTTTGCCTTCGGAACGGACCGTATGATATACGTATACGGGTAAGGCTCTGATACGCAAAAGGACCCGGCGAGTACGAGATTATGGTCGAGACTATCGGCGGGGCCGAGATAAGTCGCGGGGAAGAAGGAAAGAAGAGATAAACAAGCGCCGCCCGAAAGGAGAAGGATTTTGAACTCGTACGAACTCCTGGTTCTCACTAAGCCCGATACGTCGGACGAAGAACGGGACATAATCGTGAAACGACTAGAGGGCTGGTTGAAGGATAACGGAAGTGAAATCGTCGAATCGAAGTACTTGGGCGTCCAGAAGCTCGCTTATCCAATAAAAAAGTTGGACGAAGCGGCTTACAATTTATGGTTCGTAGACGCGCCACCGGAAATGCCGTCCGAACTGGCGGCCAAAGTACGCATAGACGAGGATATTTTACGGCATTTATTAATAGAGCGCCACCCCCTGGCGGAAAAAGAAATAACAAAACGGCAAGAAGGGCGGAATCATGGTAAGCGGGTTCAATAAAATTATACTCGTAGGGAACCTTACCGCCGACCCGGAGATAAGGTACACGCCCGACGGAACGCCGGTCGCGAACTTCAGCGTCGCGTGTAACCGTCAGTGGCGGAGTAAAGACGGTACGGTAAACGAAGATACGTTCTTCGGTCGGATCGTAGTCTGGCGGCGCCAGGCGGAAAACTGCGCCCAGTACCTCAGCAAGGGCCGGGCCGTAATAGTTGAGGGCCGGCTTCAAACGCGCGAATACACCGACAAAGAAGGGCAACGACGTTGGATTACGGAGATAGTCGCCGATAGGGTTGTTTTCTTGCCGGGGGGACGGGCGGCCGAAGGCGAGCAACACGCCGGATCCGGCGAACCGAGCGGCGATACCGCCGGCGGCGAAAACGGAACGTACGACGACGATTTACCGTTCGCTTGATAATAGATTCACTACGACGGCTTAAACAACCCGGAGGAGAACGGTGGCGAAACCTAAACCTAAACCTAAACCGAAGAGGACTTACCGACAGCGAGTTTGTTTTTTCTGTACCGAAAAGATAAACTACATAGATTATAAAAAAGTCGGTTTATTGAGACGTTTCGTAAACGAAAAGGGCAAAATCAAGGCCCGGCGTCAGACGGGTACTTGCGCGAAACACGAACGCGCCCTGGGGAAAGCAATAAAGCGCGCTCGTTTCGTAGGCTTTTTGCCGTATAAACGCGAGAAGTACCGTTAACCTGTAGGCGGATAACGACATGGAAGTTTTATTAATCAAAGAACACGATAAATTAGGCGACCGAGGATCGGTGGTTAACGTAGCGCGCGGTTACGCCCGGAATTTCTTAATACCGCGGGGTATGGCGGTCCCGGCCACCGAGAAGAACCGTACGGCTTTCGCCCGACAGGAAGAGATTCGCAAGAAGAAAACGGAGCGTTTGACTACCGAAGCGTCCGTTTTCGCCGAAGGACTGGCCAGCGTCTCCTATACTTTCGAGAAACCGGTTAGCGAAAAGAACGAACTATACGGGAGCGTAACCCAAGCTGAAATAGCTGAACGGTTGAAAACCGACGGGTTCGACATCGACCGGAAACAGGTGCTCATCGAGGGGCCTATAAACAAACTCGGGTTGTTCCACGTAAAAATCGAACTGGCTGAAAGCGTATCTCCCGATATAAAGATATGGGTCGTACGGGAACGAACGGAAGAAGCGACAGAAGCGTCCGCAAACGACCGGGGAGAGCCGGGTCTCGTCGACGGCGCTGGGTCGCCCGAAAACGAATAACAAGGGGGGTTATCCGCCGTTGAATACACGCCCCCATCCGCATAGCGTAGAAGCTGAACGGTCTGTCCTCGGCGCTATGTTGTTGGACGAGGACGCACTCCACGAAGGTCTGTCAGGGCTTACCCCGGGCCATTTCTCGATCAACCGCCACCGTTATATTTTCGACGGATTGAGGCTCTTGTTCGAGGAGCGAGGAGGCGTCGACGTCATCACGCTTGGCGAG
>CBDUXC010000353.1:0-2819 GCA_965371065.1 uncultured bacterium | reverse complement strand
GCTTGGCAATCGCCATGATACACAGAGGCCGGATTTTTCCGGAGAGGCGGTATCGATGAATTGGGGTGCAACCAGACTGGCTGGTTCGGCGGCGATCGCCGGATTGCTTCTGCTTGCCCCGATTGCGCCGGCCATGGCCCAGGAATGAAAACCAATCGTGGATTCCGGGTTCGACTCGGCCCACGCCTTCACTTCCTCGGCCCGGGCCAGAGCCTGCGCCTTCATAGCGTCGTCGCCGACGTCGTCGGCGTACTCGTAGACGTTGCCGACGGCCCAGGCGGTGCAATAACCGTTATTCAGCGACGCGGAAAGGTCAATAGGATTATCCAGAAAGAACTCGGCCGACGCGATACCGTACCATTTATAGGTATCGTCGCCGGTCTCCTCCCGATACATCCGCTCGCAGCGGGTCGCCCAACCGCAGTTGTAAACGCGGTAGTACTTCGAGCCTTCGTCCCACCCCTCCTCTTCGTACGCCGGGTGGTTCAATATGTACGTCCAGGACCTGTCGGTGTACTCGTCGTACTGGGTATCGTCCGTCAACTGGCGGTAGCGGGACCATATCCATACGGACTCGGAAGTGTTGTCGGTCTGGACGATATCCTGATGGGATTCGTGCTCGCCTTCCCGTATCCCGCCGAAATCGTCGCCCGGGTCGAGGACCTGGAGCGTCGAGATGAACTGCGCCGCGTCGGCGAACACCTCCAACGGGTCGTACTCGCCTGTACGGTCGCCGTACCGCCCGTCGTACTCATAGACCGCCGGGCCGAGGTCATCGGCGATGAGCTCGTCCGGGACGAACTCGGTGGCATAGGCGGTTACAGCGCTTATCGATAAAGTCAATATTATAACGGTTCGCATAACAATCACCCTGTTTCGGATAAATAACCTTTGAAGCGTCGTACGGGATTATAACCACGCCGTTCCCACCGGTCAAGGACTATCCGGCCCGGCTAAAAACAATTGAACGGAAATCTACGCTGTGTTATATTTATACATAATCAAAACACTCAGGCTAAAACGTTCCCGTACCGATACCCACTTTTAACGAAGGAGAAACTATGGTTTCGAACATTAAAACGAAACATCTATTAGCCGTTATAGTGATTATCTGCGCGTCTGCAACCGCGGCGGCCGCCACCGACTGGCTCTGGCAGGTAACGACCGACCCGGCCGACGATAGGTCCCCTTCGTGGTCGCCCGACGGTACTACGATCGCGTTCTACTCGTACCGCAGCGGCAACTGGGATATCTGGACCATACCGGCCGGCGGCGGGACGCCTACGCAGGTAACGACGGACCCGACCGCCGATGCGTCCCCTTCCTGGTCGCCCGACGGCACTACGATTGCGTTCGAGTCGTACCGCAGCGGCAACGGCGATATCTGGACGGTCCCGGCCGGCGGCGGGGCATGTACGCAGGTAACCACAGACGCGGGTTACGATGGGTCCCCCTCCTGGTCCCCCGACGGTACGACTATCGCGTTTAACTCCGGCCGGAGCGGCAACTACGATATCTGGACCGTACCGGCCGGCGGCGGCGCATGTACTCAAATAACCACGGACCCTGTCGACGATGTTAACCCTTCCTGGTCGCCGGACGGCACGACGATCGCGTTCTACTCGGGCCGCAGCGGCAACTACGACATCTGGACGGTACCGGCCGGCGGCGGGGCATGTACCCAGATAACGACGGACCCTGCCGACGATTATGACCCTTCCTGGTCGCCCGACGGTAATATGCTCGCTTTCAAATCGTACCGCAACGGCAACGCGGACATCTGGACGATCCCGGCCGGCGGCGGTACCGCCACCCGGATAACGACGGACCCGGCCGGCGATTATGAACCTTCCTGGTCGCCCGACGGCACGACGATCGCGTTCGTATCGTTCCGCAGCGGCAGCAACGATATCTGGTGTATAAAACCGGACCATACGTCGATCGCGCCGGCGTCCCTGGGCGAAATCAAGGCGACGTTTAAATAGAGAGACGCGGATTTGCGCAACGAAGACCTACCCGCCCGGGTAGGTCTTTTTTATCCCGGACCGGCTTCCGGGCCGACAAAGCACGTCGGCCGCCACGTAATTCTACGTTTATAATAAGCGCGTCGCCCGTTTTAACGCGCGTCAAGGACTATCGGGCTCGGCTAAAAATAATTGAACGGAAGTCAACGCTGTGTTATATTTATACATAACCAAAACACTCAGGCTAAAACATTACCGTACGGATACCCGTTTTTAACGAAGGAGCGACTATGTTTTCGGACGTTAAGGCTAAACGTATGTTAGTCATCTTAGCGGTCGTCTGCGCGTCCGCAACCGCGGCGCCGGCCACCGACTGGCTCTGGCAGGTAACGACCGACCCTGACGTCGACTGGAATCCGTCCTGGTCACCCGACGAGGATATTATAGCCTTCAGCTCCAACCGCAGCGGTAATTTCGATATCTGGTCTATACCTTCTACCGGCGGTACCGCCACTCAAATAACGACCGATAGCGCGTACGATTACTTACCGGCCTTGTCGGCCGACGGTAGTACTATCGCCTTCAGTTCCGACCGCAGCGGTAACTTCGATATCTGGACCATACCCGCCGGCGGAGGCACCCCCACTCAGATAACGGACGACCCGGCCGAAGATGACTCCCCTTCATGGTCGCCCAATGGTAATACCATCGCTTTCAAATCGGACCGCAGCGGGAACTATGATATCTGGGCCATACCGGCGGCCGGCGGTACACCCATTCAAATAACGACCGATACCGACGGCGATTTCTACTCCACCTGGTCGTCCGACGGTAACGCTATCGCATTTAGTTCCT
>CBDUXC010000352.1:0-2821 GCA_965371065.1 uncultured bacterium | reverse complement strand
TTTAACGGAAGTTAGCCTTGAGGGCCCCGAAGGAAACCGGTTCGACGTTCGCGTACGTCTCGGTTAAGTAGATATCGTTTTGAGCGCCATCGTTGGCGAGAAAGACAACGCCATTTCCGTCGGTAGTCCAACTAATGCCGGCATTTATATCTAAACCCGGAAACGTACTATCGCTGAAAAGGACGGTAGCCCCGGTCCCGTCTGGATTGATGGACTTTACTTCGGTAACGCCGGTCATATAACGGAGGTAGATAATCTTCGAACCGTCAAACGACCACTGGCAATCGAATACGCTCGTATCGGTCCCGCACCGGATTGGAGTGCTATCCGCCGAAGGCGTAACGGTGTAAAGCCTGTTGGAAGGATTAGTAAAACAGATCAGGCTACTATCGTTGTTCCAATCGATCGACCACATCCAAATCGTTTCGGGTAAAACTACTATTTCGTTAAACCCGTATTTGTCTATTACGACTAACTCCCCAGTATATGTATCCCAATCGTACCGGCAATACGCTATTTTTGAGCCGTCGTGGTTCCACCGCGGTCGGTGCGAATCGAGAGATAGGGCTTCATTATTCGTTATATAGGTCTCTACTCCGTCTATGATCGTACAGATTTCCCACGTATCGTTGTCGTCGGCACCCGACGCACAAATTACATTACCGGAAGCATCTATGTCGGGATACCTGTACGTACCGAAACCGGTATTTACCTGTGTCTTGTTCCCGGAACCGTCTATTGGCACCGTATAAATATAATAATGATCGGCGTCGAGCTCTTGAGAGAAGATAACGACATCACCGTACGGTTGTACGAGTAAATACTTCTCGACGTCGGCGTCGTCGGTTAACTGTATAGGCGTCGAACCGAGGACAGGAACCGCGACGAATACCCATATTAATAGTAACTTGCGCATAATTTATCAATCCTCACGGCGGGTTAACGATATATACGTAACCGACGCTAGATGATACATAAAATACTCGATACTATCAATAATATATTCTTATCCAATGTGTAGCGTTCCTTTAAACGTTGCGTTAAGTCGCTGTCGATAGCTAACCAGTTCGGTAAGCGGGCGACTTCGCCGCTCTACCGGCGACGGTCTACGGGATGTACTCGCCCGATATCGGCTCCAGTACCGCGAGTTCGCGGGTGGAAGTGGAAGAATAAAGCAATAGCGGATAGATTGCGGAAGGCGGGCCCTAACGGCCCGCCTTTTTTTTGGTCGATTTTACAAATAAGATCGCCCTCCGTCGTGACGGGGTTAGATTAGCCCCTACCGCCCTTTCCCCCTTGTCTTCCCAACGTAAATGAAACTTAATCTAATATATCGGCCAACCTACGCCTGACGGCTTCCCTTACGGCCGTAGCAATATCAAATACACGGGCTGCCTCGTCAACGTCGATATCGTTACCAAAGCCGGGGTAACGGACGTTGACGGCATAATCCGTAAGTTCTTCATAACCGGCTACCTCTGCTTCCAAATTTAATTCGGCAGGTATCGAATCCACGAGAGTATCCAGTTCGTGCGTATAGACGACTTCGATACCCCGGTAAACAAGAAGAGCTTTAAAATACTTCTCGGCGGTCTGTTGACATAAGAAACAGATAACCGACGGCGCGCCGCCGGCTTTCATAAGTTTCCCCGCCGAGTCGTAATCCTCCTCGGCGTTTTTTACCCAAAATATAACGTCGTCGATGCGGTTCGGGTTATCCGGCATACACCGTAACCCCTTCCTTGAGCGCCGCGTATATTACGGACCATTGGGAACATCTGAAACGTTCCACTTTTTCCGGTTTTACCAATAATATGTCCTTCGGGATACCGAAGCCCCGGAACGCACGGTACAGTTTTCCGGCCGAAGCGGCCCGCGTTCCTTCGTAGTCGGCAATTACCATAATGTCTATGTCGCTGCCGGGTTCTACTTCGCCGCGGGCATAGGAGCCCAAGACTATTACGCGTTCCGGTTCGACGACGGAACGGACCCTCTTGACGATATCGGCTTTCAGTTCATCCGTTAGCATCGGTGCGATTATAACCTACAATAAGCGTTATTTAAACCGCTAAATCAGGGGCGGTAGCCACCTTTCCCCCTTGTCTTCCCGCCGCATTTATAGTATCCTACCGCCGCTAATTAGCTTATCTATTCGCGTATAATAGTTCCGAGAAACGGGAAGGTTTATCGTATGCCGGATATAAAAAAGATACTGGTTACGGGCGCCGTCGGGCAGATCGGGTCCGAGCTGACGCTGGCGCTTCGGGATAAGTACGGCGCAGACAACGTAGTCGCGATGTGGCGCAAGACCGAACCGTCGAAGGCCCTCGAGGAGTCCGGACCGCTGGTCCGGGGCGACGTGGTGGACGCCGACGCCTTCGCGGCGATTTGCGAAGAACACGACGTCGATACCATCGTCCATATGGCGGCCATACTCTCGGCCACCGGCGAGCAGAACCCTATGCTCTGCTGGGACGTCAACATGAACGGGACGATAAACGTGCTCGAGGTGGCCCGGGACCGTAATATGGTCCAGGTTCTCATCCCAAGCTCAATCGCGGCCTTCGGACCGGAGACGCCCCGGGACAACACGCCCCAGGAGACGGTCCTGAAACCGAGAACGATGTACGGGATAACCAAGGTGGCCGGCGAACTGGTCAGCGACTACTACTTCTACAAGTACGGGCTGGACGTCCGCGGGCTTCGGTACCCGGGCATCATCTCGGCCGAGCCGCTGCCCGGCGGCGGGACCACCGACTACGCCGTCGAGATATACTACAAGGCCGTCGAGGAGGGCATGTACGACTGCTTCGTCCGGGAG
>CBDUXC010000351.1:0-2826 GCA_965371065.1 uncultured bacterium | reverse complement strand
CTCAAGGGTGCTGATAACGGCGCCGATAATCGCAGAGATCGGTTCGCGGATGGCTTCGCGCATCTCTTTGGAAGTGACTTTCAAGGTTTTCGGTATGCCTACGACTATGTCTCGGCCTTTTACGGTCATCGTTTGTTCTTCGTCCAGAGGGAAGGCCGAGCAAATCTCCATCTTTATCGTTTCGGCGGTTAGTTCTCCGACGAGCAGGTTGTAGGCCTTTTTCAAGTAGTTGTCTATGGCTTCGTCCATTTCGTCCCCGCCGATACGGATCGACGTTTTGGTAACAATGCCGCCGTAAGACAGGACGGCGACTTCAGTAGTTCCGCCGCCCACGTCCACAACCATGTTGCCGACCGGGTCGTTGATGGGGAGGCCGACGCCAATCGCCGCGGCGACCGGCTCTTCGACCAGTATTACTTCCCGTGCGCCGGCGTGGGCGGCCGAATCGCGGACTGCGCGTTTCTCCACGTCAGTTATACCCGTTGGGACGCAAATCGCGACCCTGGGTTTGAAAAAACCGCGCCGGCCGCGGGCCGCCCGGATGAAGTACTTTATCATCTCTTCGGCGTACCCGAAGTCGGCGATTACGCCGTCCTTCATCGGGCGGACGGTCTCGATAGTCCCGGGCGTTTTCCCGCGCATTTCCTTCGCTAAGGCGCCCACCGCGATTAACTCGTTATTGTTCGTGCGAACTGCTACGACGGAAGGTTCGTTTAAAACTATGCCCTGGCCCCGTACGTAAACGAGAGTGTTGGCGGTCCCCAGGTCTATCGCGATATCGGGTGCGACCTTCGGTAAGAATTTCAACTTTCTGAACAATTCCTTTAGCGCCTTTCTCGTTCAATAACGCGTTTTCTGGATATTATCATAGACGAATTCCGGCGGCAAGTCTTTATTCGGCAACCGGTTACGTTTTTTTCGGTAAGTGGGGAACGTTAATGCTTGACGCGAGAGCGACCGTGATATATTTTACAGGGGCGGTTTGTTGCTCTCGGAGGTAGTTTATGGCCGGTCATTCGAAGTGGGCCCAGATAAAACGTAAAAAGGCTAAAGAAGACGCCAAGCGTGGACAGGTCTTCGGTAAGCTGGCGAAGGAAATTACGATAGCAGCCCGGTTGGGCGGCGGCGACCCGGACGCGAACCCCCGGCTCCGGTGGGCGGTCCAACAGGCGAAAGCCGCCAATATGCCCCAAGATAATATAGAACGGGCGATAAAACGGGGTACCGGCGATATCGAAGGGGTGCATTACGAAGAGGCCGTTTACGAAGCCTACGGCCCCGGCGGCGTCGCGATATGTATCGAGGCGATGACCGATAACAAGAACCGGACTACGCCCGAACTCCGCCATATCCTGGAGAAGCGTGCCGGGCGCCTGGGCGAGGTCGGTTCCGTCATGTGGATGTTCGACCGCCGGGGTTTGATAATAATCGAAAAGGAAGCTATCGAAGAGGATGAGTTATTCGATATCGTCGTAGACGCCGGCGCGGACGATATAAAGGTCGGCGACGACGCATACGAAGTTTACACGCCCGTCGAACTGCTAAGTTCGGTTACCGATGAACTGGAGCGCAGGGGAATTACGCTAACGCTTTCCGAAGTATCGCTAATCGCGAAGAGCTCGGTCGAAGTCGCCGGCGACAACGCAAGAAAACTCCTCTTTTTATTGGACGAGCTCGAAGACCACGAGGACGTCCAGAAGGTCTTCGCGAACTTCGACGTTCCTCCCGACGTAATCGAAGAAATGGCGGCGGCCGGGTAAGTATCGATTTACGGCGGTAAACACCGTGGTAATCGCGGGAACCGGTGGCCTCGGCCGCCCTGAAGTATAACCCGTTCGGCGCAAATCGTAAGGTTCGGGGTACGGATTTCGCATAATATTTATTAGCCGATTCTTGGCGCGGTTTCCGCTTGAAAACCGACTGCCGCGTTAGCATAATACGCGCCCGTTGGCTGCAGAATTATTAACCTTTTCAATATCGTTTCGAGGGATGAAACCGATAATCGGTATCAGACGCGAAGATAAGAACGTCTGGGAGCGGCGTGCGCCCCTTACGCCGGATCACGTACGGGACCTTATCGAGGACTTCGACGTTGACGTACTCGTCCAACCGTCGGAGATACGCGTATATAATGCTGAAGAGTACGAGTCCGTCGGCGCGACCGTACGAGAAGATATGGCGGATTGCAAAGCAGTCTTCGCCGTTAAAGAGCTCCCCGTGGATTTCATACAACCCGGGCAAACCTATATATTCTTCGCCCATGTCATCAAGGCGCAACCTTACAATATGCCGATGCTCCGGCGTCTTCTCGACTACGGCTGTACGATAATTGACTACGAGTTGGTTACGGACGACAAGGGACGCCGGCTTATCTTCTTCGGGCGCCACGCCGGCCTGGCGGGGATGGTCGATACGTTCTGGGCTTTCGGGCGACGCCTGGAGTGGGAAGGCGTCGCGAACCCTTTCAGCGGAATCAAACGAGCCTGGGAATACAACAGCTTGGATGAAATAAAAGCAGCCGTCGGGGCGGTTGGTGGTAAAATTAAAACCGAACGTTTGCCGGAAGATCTGCGGCCCTTGGTCTTCGGTTTCGCCGGCTACGGGAACGTATCCCAGGGCGCCCAGGAGATACTCGACTACCTCCCCGTTACGCCGGTCGCGCCGGAAGACCTTGAAGAGCTGATGAGCAGAGCCGACTACCCCGGCAAGACCGTGTATAAAGTCGTCTTCGAAGAACGGCACATAGTCCGCCCGGCGGACCCGGGCGCTGAGTTCGAACTCCAGGACTACTACGCCAACGGTTCTTTATACAGATCCAAGTTTGGA
>CBDUXC010000350.1:0-2832 GCA_965371065.1 uncultured bacterium | reverse complement strand
ACCCATACTTCGACGTCGTAAGTCTTGGCCGCGCCGAAGCCCAGGTCGCCGGTGCATAACACTACTACCCGGTGGGGCAGCCCGAGTTTTTGGAGCAGCCGCTCCGCGTCGGCCGTCAGCGATTCCAGTTCGTCGTACGAGCTCCCGGCGTCGGTAATCTTGACAAGCTCGACTTTGTTGAACTGGTGGACCCGCATCATACCCCGTGTGTCCCGGCCGTGGGCGCCGGCCTCCCGCCGGAAGCAGGCTGTGTACCCTGCGTACTTGAGAGGTAAGCGTTCGCCGTCGAGTATCTCGCCGGCGTGAAGGTTCGTGATCGGTACCTCGCCGGTCGGGTTGAGCCACAGGTCTTCCCCGTCTACGGCGTACATGTCGAAACCGAACTTGGGGAGCTGGCCGGTCCCGGTCATCGCCGCGGAGTTGACGAGGAACGGGGCGAAGACCTCGGTGTAGCCGGCGGCGGACGCTTCGTCCAGAAAGAAGCTCAAGAGCGCCCGCTCGAGCCGGGCGCCGGCGCCCACCGTCATCGCGAACCGGGACCCGGCGACGCGGGCCGCCCGCTCCACGTCCAGGATGCCCAACATCTCGCCCAGGTCGTAATGGGCGCGCGCCGGGAACTCGAACTTCGGCGGGTCGCCCCAACTCCGTTCCAGCTTGTTATCCTCGGGCGTTTCGCCCGCCGGTACCGACTCGTGGGGCATATTCGGGATTTCAAGGAGTTTTTCGTGGAGCTCCGTCTCGAGCTCCGAGAGCCGAGCGCCCAGCTCCTTCACCTCGGCGGCCAGCGCCTTCATCTCGGCGACGGCCTCGGCCGTGTTCTCGCCGGCCTCGGCCGTGTCTTTGCCGGCCTCGGCCGTGTCCTCGCCGGCCTTCTTCGCTTCGGCGATGACCTCGCTCGCCCGGTTTTGTTCGGCCCGCCGCTCGTCAGTTTCGTACACGAGCTTCCGGCGCTTCTCGGCCAGCTCGAGTATTCCGTTTATATCGGCCTCGGCGCCGCGGTCGGCGAGCATCCGCCGAACGGCACCTTCGTTTTCCACTATGAATTTGACGTCTAGCATAAGTAATCGTCCGAAACAGGTAGTAAGCCTAAAATAAAAACCGCTCTTGACGAGCGGACGGAGTATAAGATATGTGAGTACCTATTTCAAGGGCGTGAATCATCCCGACGGCGCGGTACAGGTAACCGTTCACGGTTCGTCCGACGGGCCGTTACGAAAGTCCACGGAGAAGGTAAGGTCTTTAATTTACTATTTCCCAGAATTCGCCGTCGTCCCGGAAGTTTTTGAAGCCGGGTTCGTCCCGCGCCGTGTCCTTCAAGAACTCGTCGACCTTAACCGCTTTTCTCAGGTGCTCGAAGCTGTTTTCCTTTTCGCCTTTTTTCGCGTAAAGTACCGCCAGTGCGTAAAGCGACGTCGACGCGTTATTATTGTTTTCGACGGCCATCGAATACGCTTCCAGAGCCTCGTCGGGTTTATACATACGCTCGAGGACTTCGCCTTTACCCTGCCAACCCCGGTAGTCTTCCGCGTCCGCGGCGATCGCTTCCTCGAAGGTCGCGAGGGCCGCGTCCAGGTCGCCAGTAACTATCTCGATGCGCCCGCGGAGTTCCAGAGCCGATACGTTGCCGGGTTCTTCTTCCAGTACGCCGGCGATTTCCTCGAAGGCTTTGTCATACTCCCGGAAGAAGAAGTACTTGTACGCGTCCGTCAGTTCCGCTTGGTGGTCGGCGGCGCATACGGACGTAACCGTGATGAGAAGCGCCAGGGCGCAGAGGAGTAAAGTCTTGACGTGATTGGCCATTTTCCCGAAAACTCCCTGAGGTGAATATTTATCTCCCCATTCTATATAGCAGATTCCGCGCCGGAGTAAAGGGCCCTGGGCGATTTTTAGGTAATCTGACGTTAATAAAGGGTTGTTTAAGACCGCCTTATCCTATTGATTATTTCCGCGAACGAACGCGGTCTTGTTATCGCGTTGTTCGTCAAGTATAATCGGGCCGTTCGGTCGTGTCAAGTGGTGTGTATTTAAAATACGACGTTTACGGTTGTGGGAGCTGAAACCGAGAAAGAGCGGACCGAGGGGCGCCGTCGGCCGGCCGTATACGTGCTTTCCGGCCTGGGCGCCGGGTTGATTGTGTCGGCAGTTTTGGAACCGCCGTTTGTTCCCGTCTTTATACTGACGACCGTGGCCTCGGCGGTCGCTTTTTACCTGTACTTCCGGGGAAGCCGTTTTTCGGTCTACGCGGTCGTACTTGCGCTCGCGTCCGCGGGGTGCCTTTATTACTCCGCGTGTTCGCGGTACGTTGGGAAGAACGACGTGTCGCTTCTGCTTGACGGTTTTCGTCCGACCTGGGCGGCGGTCGAAGGCGTAATCGCGAACGACCCGGAACAAAGAGACGGACGGATGCTTTTCGACCTCCGCGCCGAAAGCGTTACTCCCGAGAGCGGGGAACGAACCGAAGTAACCGGAAAAACCCGCGTCACGATATACGATAATCTCCCGCTTCGGTACGGCGACCGGCTCCGTTTGACGGGGAATCTGGCGCGTCCGAAACCGCCCGTGTACGAAGCCGGGTTCGACTATAGACGTTACCTGAAGATCCGGGGTGTTACGGCCGCGCTTACGGTTCCGTCGGGTAAGTTCGTATCGGTCGAGGGCCGGGACCCGGTTAATTTTATCTACGGTTTTTCGTACTCGGTGCGTCGGTACGCCGCCGGCGCGCTGGACCGATACGTCGGCGGCGAAGAAGGACGCCTCGTGAAGGGTATGATGCTCGGGACCCGGGGCGAGATAGACCCGGGAATAGTCTCGGAGTTTACCGACGCCGGCGTG
>CBDUXC010000349.1:0-2834 GCA_965371065.1 uncultured bacterium | reverse complement strand
TATACGATTTAACGACCGGCGAATACAAGGAACTACCGGAAACCGCCCCCAGACCTGTATTAGGCGATTGGTCCCATAGCGGTGAATGGATCGTGTATAGTACGACCGACGCTTGGAAGACTTATATTATCAGGCCCGACGGCTCAGATAAGACCCTAGTATATGACGACTACAGTTCTATAGGTGGTTCGTTTTCGCCGGACGACCAGAAAATAGCATTTGGTGCCGGCGGATCGGGCGTCGTTATAGCCGACATATCGGACCTTAACGATATTAAATATCGCTACTTAGGCCCGTGGTCCGACCCCGGTGGTAATTTCGTAGGACACGGGGCTTTTTGGAGCCCGGGCGGCGAGCATATCGCCGTTTTCAGGCATTACAACTGGGAATTCGGGTACGACCCGAGCGAGTTTTACATTTATTTAATAGACCCGTACGACGCGTCGTACGAGGTCGTCTTTCACGAAACCCAGAGTCCTATAGCAAGTATTATATTACGCGGCTGGTCCGCCGACGGCCGGTACCTGATACTGGTTATAACCGCCAACGGTTACGAGAACGTCTGGCTCTACGAAGTCAAGACCGGCGAATATACGCAGGTTACTTATTCGGAAGTAAAAGAGCAAATATCGAATAACAGCGTTGACTGGGGTAATAATAACAAGATAGTGTTCGATTCTATCGACTGGGAACGTTACGACGGTACGTCGGAAAGCAGACACGTCGTTATATATACAATTGATGCACCGTACTAACGGTTTACGGCCGAATTAAAAGTGAAAACCGCCCCGTATCCGGGGCGCTTTATATTTAAACGGTTTTTACCGGACCTACACTCCCGGCAGGTACTTCTCTATCTCGGCTACGAGCTGTTCTTTGGTCATGTATCCGGTCCGGCGGAAGACCTCGTTGCCTTCGGCGTCGTAGATGACCTTGGTGGGCAAGCCGGTTACGCCGTAAGCGTCGTCGATGGCGTCCGTGTTCGTGTAGTTGACGTAGTTCATCCCCGTTTCGCGCGCGAACTTCGGTACGTCTGTTTCCGCCTCTTCGTCGTGGGTAATGCCGACGATGACGACGCCTTTGTCGCTATACTCGTTTTTTACCTCGATTAAGTCGGGAATCTCCATCTTGCACGGCGGGCACCAGGTAGCCCAGAAGTCGAGCACGAGCACTTTACCTTTGTAGTCCTCCACGTTGAACTGCTCGCCCGATAAAAGCTCGAAACCTTCGGGTAAACCCTCTTCGGTTACGGCTTCGCCGGCATCTCCCGTCTCGCCGGTGTCGGCCGGTCGTTCGCCGGCGCCGCAGCCCCAGAGCGCCAGGCCGATTAGCGTTAAGCCGATTATTAAGACGTTTTTAGGTTTATCCATAATTATGCTCCCTCGTACATAAGTTGCCGGGTTGGAAAAACGGCGGGATGATAGCACAAAGGCCTACGGCTCGCAACTTTTTTAGCGTATCCAAATACGTAAATAGAAGCGGCGGTGTTTATCCCCGCCGAACTTGATGACCCGGCGGACGTAAAGTCCGCCGTTTCGTCTTGTTAGCGTTAAGGCTATAACGGATAACGTGGTTGTTACTGCCTTTACTTTCGCTTCGCCGGCAGGAAAAGCCTGTCCTCGGTAATCCCGAGTTCATCAATTACCCGGTAAGGATACTCGAGGTCGAACAGATTGTTCGTGTGGTGGGAGTCGCTCCCGGTGGAGAAGGTCGCGCCGGCGCCCAGACATATCTCGAGCGCGCGCGGCCGCGGAACGCCCCACCGGCCGCTTATCTCCAGGGCTACGTCGTGTTCGACCGCCAGCTCGGCCAGCCGGCGTACGCGTTCCTCTGTCCATATTTCGTCGTAGGTGTCCATCAAGCGCAGGGGCAGATAGGTGGGATGGGCAAGTATGTCGATCGGTTCGTTTTCGAACGTGTCTTCGATTAAAGAGAAGGAGTTATCCATGAACGCGTTTACGTCCTTTACGTCCTTATCGCTCCAGAAGAAGACCTTTTCTCCAGCGCCGTCGGGGGCGGCGTGGAGGCCGCCTATAAGAAAGTCGAGGCGCTCCAGGCGGTCGGGTCCTACAGGTATAGCTTCGCCTATGCAGTATTCGCCGCTCAGGTAAAGGCCGTGGCGCCGAACGTCGCGTTCATACGCGTCAAAGGCGTCGTCGTCGTAGAGCATATGGTACGGGCTCAGGTGGTCGGCGACGGCGACGGTTATACCGCACTTGCCCGCCAGCCGCGCGATCTCCGCGACCGTCGTTTCGCCATCGGAGTGGGTCGAGTGTACGTGAAGGTCCGGGAGCTTCATAAACGATAAGAAAAGCGGTAAGAAAAAACCGGCCAGGCGGCCGGCGGCTCTACCGCGGTTCCGCCATAGGCGACAAAGCGACCGGGTCGAAGAAACCGCCGACGTGGTTTATATACTCTAGGTCGGCGTTCAGTTTCACGACGCGCCGGCCGTCCGCGTCGGCCACCCAGACCGAGTCTTCGCCGTAATTGTTGGTGGCGATGTCGGTCGGGTTATATTCGCCCGTGTCGTACAGCAGCAGTTCTCCTTCGGCGCTTATTTTGACTATGTAACCTTCGACGCCGTCCACCGCGTAAACGATACCGGTCTCGACGTTCACGTCAACAAGAACGGGCGATTTAAAACCGGGGTCCGAGAAGACGAATTTAACGGTCCCGTCGCGGTCTATTTTAACGAGGCGGTCGTTGCCGGTGTCGCATATCCAGAGCTTTTCGGTGTTCGCGTCGAAGGCGACGTCGGCGGGCGCCGAGAAGCCGGTGAACTCGCCGACGAGTTGACCGTCGCGGTCTATCCTGACTATTTTATTACCGTCTAT
>CBDUXC010000348.1:0-2841 GCA_965371065.1 uncultured bacterium | reverse complement strand
CACATCATAAACGGCTTGAACCACAGGTCCTTCAGCCATTGTTCTTTGGGGAAGTTAGTGGTCCAGCCCCATTCGCCGACCCCGATCGTACCTACGAGCCTCTTCCACCTGTAGTGATGGCCTTCGTCCATAGGCATCCATATAGGACCCGCTTTGTTCGTCGTCCCCAGGTAGTGCCCGGGGTTCACCGGTTTTACGAACGCTGTACCGGCGTAGTTCCACTGATATGGGCAAGTTAAGCGGAACGTATCCACTTCCCGCGTGCGGACGGGAAACCCCCTCGGGAGGGGGTATCCTTGCGAACATGGGCACTGTTCGGTACTTATTCTCCGCTATCTTCTCCCGGTTCGTACGCGAGACCGCCGGTGAACGAAAAGTCGCCCCCCCAACCCGTAGGTAGTATGGCAAACACTTCTCCGTCAACCGGCGAAAAACGGTATATGATTCCATCTCTATCGTTAACCCAAACGTATTTACCGCCCCACGCGAGGCCAACGCCATAGGGACACGTAACAGTATGAACCCCGGAGCCGGTTTCCGGGTCGATCTTTATTGCTTCGCCAGAGGCTAAGCCCCAAAGGTATTCGCCGTCCCAGGCAAGGCCTTTGAACCTCAGAGAACCGTCGCCGTAAGTAAACATAAACTCGTGTTCGTAGGTATCCGGGTCGATCCGGTAGAAATCCGAATCAGACGAACCCCACAGGTGTTCGCCGTCGTACGTTAAACCTTCAACGTTAACCGTATCGAAGAGACCGACGCCGACTTCGAATATCCCGGACTTCGGATCGTCGTAGTCCACGGAAAGGGAACCTTCCCCCGCGATCCACAGGCGCCCGTCGCCGTACGCGGCGTCGTAACCGCCGCCGTAGAAATAACGTGGGTCGTCCCACCTATCGTCGTACGGGGGGTCACTACCGTCATCCGCGTAAATCTTGTCCGCCCATACCAAAGCCGGCCGGCCCGGGTCGCTTTCCGATAACCAGTGTGATACCTCCCATATATATCCCGGTATAGACGGTTGCGGTCCGACGCCGTCTTCGTCGCAGCCTATAAGGACAGCGGCGACCGTTATTACCAAGATAAATACTTTTATCTTCATACGAACCCCCCCTTGGTTACCACGTTACTTCTTTCTCACACATCATAAACGGCTTGAACCACAGGTCCTTCAGCCAATGTTCTTTGGGGAAGTTGGGTGTCCAAGCCCACTCCGCCACCCCGATCGTACCTACGAGCCTCTTCCACCGGAAGTGAAGGCCTTCGTCCATAGGCATCCATAACGGACCCGCTTTGTTGGTCGTCCCCAGGTACCGCCCCGGGTTTTCCGGCTTTACGTACCACATACCTACCCAGTTCCATTGCCAGGGGCAGGCTAAGCGCATCGTATCCAACTCTCGTGTACGTACATAACCCGAAATCTTAATTTTTTCGCCGGATAATATCGGGTCGTTCGACGGGTTATGGAACTGCGTGAGCGGCGTTTCCCACAGTATCCATTCTTCTTCGTCTGGATCCGGATCTATGTCTATAGGTTCTATATTACCCGTAAAAACCCTTTCGATACGACAGCTCGTAGCGTCGTCCCCTATACCGTCGTCACGGTACACTTCGGTGTCGGGGTTAATTTCGACGTATTCGCCTATATCGGAGTTCGGGTCGGTCCAGTTGCTGAACGTGTTACCGCCCGTACCTGGAGTTTCGAAACTCCTGTTCAAGAGCATTTCGTCGAAGCCGCCGTTGTTTTCTCGCTTTAAGCTCACGTCGTCGATCCACATCTTTCCGAAGGCCCAGAGACCTTTGGCGTCACACTCGAAATTAATTTCGGTGATGCTATCGACGTCGTCGGGAACCGTGAACGTATGGTAACCTTCGTTCCCTCTTTGCCGTGAGTACCACGATAGACCGTTTTCGTCCAAGTGCCTGTGGGCGCACATGTCGGTAAGTTCGTCCTCGTAATTGCCCTCGAATTCGATCAAAGACGCCATCCAAGTGATGTACGTGGGATTGAAGCGGTAGGACATATATTCAGGTTTTTATTATTCAGGAGGTTCGTACGCTAGACCGCCCGGCGTATAGAAACCGCCTTTATTCGTATATAGCGTTTGCAGGACACTACCGTCAACCGGCGAAAAACGATATATAATCCCGTCTCTGTCGTTAACCCATAAGTACTTAGCGCCCCACGCGAGGCCAACGCCATAGGGACACGTAACAGTATGAAACCCGGAGCCGGTTTCCGGGTCGATCTTTATTGCTTCGCCAGAGGCTAAGCCCCAAAGGTATTCGCCGTCCCAGGCAAGGCCTTTGAACCTCAGAGAACCGTCGCCGTAAGTAAACATAAACTCGTGTTCGTAGGTATCCGGGTCGATCCGGTAGAAATCCGAATCAGACGAACCCCACAGGTGTTCGCCGTCGTACGTTAAACCTTCAACGTTAACCGTATCGAAGAGACCGACGCCGACTTCGAATATCCCGGACTTCGGATCGTCGTAGTCCACGGAAAGGGAACCTTCCCCCGCGATCCACAGGCGCCCGTCGCCATAAGCCGCGTCATCTCCCCCACCGTAGAAATAACGTGGGTCGTCCCACCTATCGTCGTATGGCGGGTAGTTACCGTCGTCCGCATAATACTTACTCGCCCATGTTAAAGGCGGTTGGTATGGGTCGCTATCTGATTGCCAAGTCCAAACTTCCCATATGTAACCGGGTATCTGCGGTTGAGGTACGGTACCTCCGTCTTCGTCGCAGCCTATAAGAACGCCGACTACCGCTATTACTAACATAAATATCCTTATCTTCATACGAACCCCTCCTTGGTCACCACGTTACCTCTTTCTCACA
>CBDUXC010000347.1:0-2842 GCA_965371065.1 uncultured bacterium | reverse complement strand
CTGGAACGTGAAAAGTTTAACCTCCGGGTCTTTGTACGCGTCGGCGGGTAGCCCGGCTTTTTGACATACGTGAACCAGAAACGTCTCTTCGTCCCACCCCAGGTCCGTCGCGACCTGGGGGAGCAACAGCCCGGCGTGGCCGTGCCCCTCAATGTATAATCCGTCGCGCCCGACTTTGATGTCCCGCCAGTCGGTTTCCGCCAACGGCGTCATTATGCTTATCTCCACGTCGAGTTCCGGTAACTCCTCTTCTGCGACGGGTGGGAATCTGGGGTCCCGGACCGCCGCACTTATCGCGTTGTCCCGGACGCCCAGGTATAACGGTTTGACCGGGAAGACGTAACCGATGCAGCCGCGCAGGTTGCCGTGCTTCTCCAGGGTGACGAAAACGCCGGATTCTTCGAGCAATTCAGGGAACTCGTCCGGAACCGGCGGTTCGTACGTCTCGCCGTCGCGGACCATAGTTGTAACCGACCGCCTGGCGATATCAAGGAGCGCTTCGTCCGCCGTTTCGTATTCGGCTATGCTCGGTTCTTCCGGTTCGACCATTTCGGCCTCCTTTTCGCCGCAGGCGGTAAACCCAACGGCGGCCAGCGCCGTCATTGAGATACCAAGTATCAATGTAACCTTTTTATGCATGGTGATAAATCTCCAGGTTAACACTCGGCAAAACTACCATAACGCCCGTTCGGGCGCAACCGTAATGCGAGCGCTGAAGTACGATTACCGAGGCTGCGAAGCTTCGGCCACACTAAAATACCGGCGGTTAAGCTTTTAAAGGAGGGAATCACTCGCCGCTTTAAAAGAAACAGGGCGCGGGTTATCCGCGCCCGTGTACGAAAATAGAAGGGGAGCCGTTTTCGATAATGTAATTAACCGTGCGTAAGCGATCGCCGGGGCCGACGCCGCGAACCCCTTTTATATTACCTCTAGTCGCCGTTCCGCACGCAACGGACGTAGTTATATATACGTACCTCGTCGTTTTGCGGGCCCATCCCTTCGGGATAGTCGGCGGGGTCGCCCGCTTTGGGGTCGCTCCGCAGCGCGCCCGCGCCGTGTACGTCGGTTCCGTTATAGGCTACGCCTTTACCGAAACAGAGATATACCGCGTTCCTGTAAAAACCATCACCGTGGGTTGTGTTGGTCCAATGCCAACCGTCGCTATCTACCATAGTGAAAATGGGGTCGATAGCGGGGTCGTTCCTCGTGTAATCTACGATGATTTGCAGCTCTTTAGCGTTGGGCAGGCGCCAATCGTCGTATCCGGCGAGCTCCAATCCCTCAGCGTACGCCAGCGCTTCTTCCCAGTTCCGTCCGATGCCGTCGTCGGACCGCTGCCATATCAGACCGGTTGACATATCAGTAACCGTACCGTCGCCGTTGTCGACGAAGACGTTTTCGCCGTAGCTATCGCCCCGGACACAGCGAACGTAACCCAGCATTTCGGGCGCGCCGCCGCCGCCGCTTACCGTTCGCCCGGTGGGGTAGCCTTTGATGTGGCCATCGGCGAAATTGAACCCGAAGGCGGCTTCCTGGCCGTTGAATACATCGCCAACGTATAGGTTGCTGGACCAGTACTGGCCGTCCATATCGCGCCACGGCGGTTTGGGGAATTCGAAGTCGAAATACTCGGTATCAATGTAAGGTGTATAGGTATGCATGCTGCCGTAAAAGGCGGCGATCGAGGTCAGTTCCTTAATCGTCGGCACGCGCCAATCGTTATATCCGGCGAGTGTGAGGTTTTCGGCGTAATCTCCGGCGTCGTACCAGGACATCCGGTTATCGAAATCGGGCGTCCGCTGCCACATCAAACCGGTGTTGAGGTCCGTTACCGTGCCGTCGCCGTTGACCTGGTATCTGAACGCGACGCCGTCGTATTGAGCGTCCTGGCCGTAAAAAGGTTCGCCGGGGGCCGGTGCGTTTATCTCGCCGTCGTTGTCATAGCATGTCTCCTGCCCGGTATCGACTACCGTGCCGGAACCTTCGAAATCGCTCGCGCCGCTGACGGCGTCGCAGGAAGAAACTACGAAAGAAGAACTCGCGAGTACCAGAACCGAGATAATTAACGTTATTTGCCTTTTCATATCGCTTCACCTTTCTATAACAGCCGTAATTCCGATTTGGGTTCTCGTAACGATATATCGGACCCTTCATCTATTTAGACAGTTGGGCGAGGGAAAACTTGCGGTCTTTTTTTCAAACACGTACGGCGATTCCGGCTTAGACGCGGCCCTTTTCGATGAGCGGGCCGAGCTTACTTTTCAAGTTTCGTTTCGCCCTGAAAATCAACGATTCCACCGAAGATAAGGATACCTTCATTATTTCGGCTATCTCCGCGTAGGAGCGTCCTTCGAATTTGGAAAGTAAGAGTGCCATTCGCTGCCTGCCGGGTAGTTCATCGACGGCTGTCCTGACCAGACGGTTTTTCTTTTCCCTCTCGTACTCCTCGTCGGGGCTGAGCCCCGCCGCCTCGATCGATTCGTTGAGAGGTGCGGTTTGCGCGCGCTTGCGCTTTTCCCGATAGTTAAGGCATTGGTTTACGACGATCCGATATAGCCAGGTCGAGAAGGACGATTTACCCTTGAAGCGTTTGGCGTTGCGCCAGATTTTTATAAATACTTCCTGCGCGACGTCTTCGGCCGCCGTCGAATCGCCGACGTAGCGGTAAGCCGTGCTCAGCACCCGGCTTTCGTACTTTCTTACGAGGGTTTCGAACGCGTCCGCGTCGCCGGCGGCGACGGAGCCGATAATATCCGCGTCCGTCGCGTTATCGTTTGCGCTGTTTTTAAGCTCTACCACGTCGCCGTTTCGTTATACCATATTTACGCGGGCAGCCCCGGTC
>CBDUXC010000346.1:0-2843 GCA_965371065.1 uncultured bacterium | reverse complement strand
CACGTCGGCGGCGGCCATCAGGTCGACCGCGTTCCCCTCGTCAACGGTTATCGGCACCCGGCTTTCGCTCAAAATCGCGTTTACCCGCTCACGGCTCACCGTCGGCGCCGAGCCCAGCACGAACCACGCTTCCGGAACTTCGGCCGCTATTAGGTCCACCGACCGGACCATCAAGGGCAGCAACCGCTCTACCTCGCCGGGCCGGCTGCCGGGAAGCAACCCGACTAAAAGAGCGTCGGCCGGCACCCCGTGTTCGACTCGAACGTCGCGGCCCGACGAGACCGTCGTATCCAACAGCGGATGCCCGACGAACTCGGCTCGAACGCCCCACTCGCGCCATAGTTCCGGCTCGAACGGGAATATGCAGAGCACCATGTCCAGATACCTGGCCAGGCGGCGCCCCCGGCCCGGGTTCCACGCCCAGACCTTCGGCGGTATGTAATAGACCGTCTTAACGCCTTCGCGCCGCGCCCGGGCCACCAGTTTGGCGTTGAAACCGCCGTAGTCTATCGCTACTAATACGTCCGCTCGCCCCTTGCGTATCGCTCCGACGAGGGTCTTATAATCCAGCCGTATCCGATCGAAGCGCCCGAGCACCTCGACGAGGCCTACGACGCCGTGGCCCTCGGCGTCCACCATCGTCTCGACGCCGGCCTCCCGCATCGCCGGGCCGCCCATACCGAACAGGTCAACCCCCGGCTCAAACTTCTTCAGCCCCCGGGCCAGGTGGGCGCCGTGTACGTCGCCCGACGCTTCGCCGGCGGAGAGGAGGATTTTTAAATTATCGGTCTTCGTAATGTCTTTCTTATCGACTAGTTAAACAATCCGTCACCGCTTCTACCGCCTTCTCCACCGCGTCGTCGTCGATCCAGAGATGGGTTACGGCCCGTACGCCCGGGTCAAAGGGGACAAGCGAGACGCCGCGGCCGGCCAATTCTTCGCAGAACGCGTACGGGTCCCGGCCGTCGGCGAAGTCGAAAACCACTATGTTGGTCTCCACCTCGCCCGGGTCTATAATAACACCCGGCACGTCGGCCAGCTTCCGGGCCAGGTCCCCGGCCCGGCGGTGGTCGTCTGCCAGCCGCTCCACGTTATAGTCCAGCGCGTATATCCCGCCGGCGGCGATGATACCCACCTGACGCATGGCGCCGCCGTGCATAATACGATAGTGCTTCGCCCGCTCGATGAACTCGCCGGTACCGCAGAGAACGGACCCGGCCGGCGCGCCCAGCCCCTTGGACATACAGACCGAGACCGCGTCCGCGTGCTTGACGTATTCCGACGGTTCTATACCCGCCGCAACGGCGGCGTTGAAGAGCCGCGCGCCGTCTATGTACAGGGCGGTCCCGCGGGACCGGACGAACTCGCTCAGCTCGGCGATTTTCTCCAGGGGATAAACCCGCCCGCAGAAACGGTTGTGGGTGTTCTCGACGCAGACGACGGCGGTCCGCGGAAACCACGGCGAGTCGGGCCGATTCGCCGCTTCGACGGCCTCGACGTCCAGTACGCCCCGGTCCGACGCGACGGTCCGGGTCTGGATTCCGGCGAAGGTCGCCGCGGTTCCCAGTTCGTACTGGATGATGTGGGACTCGGCGTCTACGATAATCTCGTCGCCCGGGTCGGTCAACGCGTGAAGCGCAACCTGGTTGGACATCGTACCCGTGGGCATCCACAGCGCGGCCTCGGTCCCCAATATACCGGCTACTTTCTCCTGGAGGGCGATTACGGTCGGGTCGTCGCCGAAGAAATCGTCGCCCACTTCGGCCTCGAGCATAACCCTACGCATCTCGGGCGTCGGCTTGGTAACCGTGTCGCTTCTCAGGTCTATTACGTCGTTTATTTCCATAGGTTTATCGGGCGGAGTGTAGCATAAAGGGAATAAGCCTTCAACGAGTATCAGATTAAACCGGTCAAATATGAACGGCGGGTACGAGACGCGCCGTTTCCGGGTTTGAAACCCTGGACTACAACAAAAATAAGACGAGGCACAAGAAAGCCGCCCCGGCGCGGGGCGGCTCGGCGTGACTTACTCGACCTATAACGAGAACCGGGACGCCAGGTCGTAGATGACAGGTATCTCCCAGAACTCGCCCTGCAGGGTCCGAATCATCGCGATTAGCTGCACGACGAGAATAAATATACCGCCGAACAACGTTAAACTCAGGACCATTCCCGCAAGGAACAATACGAGAGATTGCTTCACATTCTCTTTGCAGAACCTGTTCTCGGGTTTTATCAAAAGTGGCAAGATGAACAGAATACCGAGGTACCCGAGACCGGCCAGGACCTTACCGTCTTCGATCTCCTCGGGCGTAAAAGTCGGTCCACCCGATTCGGTTTTTTCATCGGACATATAAAGCTCCTATTCGTGCTACGCCCCCCGGCTCGAAACGATTAAAACTTGAGTTGTTTCGCCCAGTCGCCGAGGACCGGCATCTTCCAGTACTCGCTGACGGCCAGTTGATCGGCATTGTTTCGATCGGAGATTTGGTCAAGGACATCATATCCGAACAAGAATTCGTGATACAGCAGCTCGAGCATTACATTAAAGGTGGTTAGCTTTGGCCGTAAGCGTTCAGACCTCCGAGGTTTTGGTCGTGAATTGACTTGAAAACGGGTAGTATGCCGTGCAAAATCGTCATTTCGTAAACCTCGGAGGTCTTGTCGAGTGTTTTCCCTACCCCCCCTGAACGCTTACCTTGTCGAAACAGGTCAGTGCCTTGCGGCGAACTCTATCCCGCCACTTGTTCGGTCGCGTTTTAGCTTTCTCTTTGGTCAGTCGCAACTCGAAGATGGCCGTGAGTTCCTCACGGAACGTGTAAGCCAACTTCAACTCGGGCGAG
>CBDUXC010000345.1:0-2859 GCA_965371065.1 uncultured bacterium | reverse complement strand
CGCGTGAACGATACGTCGATGTTCCGCGGCAGGTAGGACGTTTGCGGGAAGACGTCATAGTCGACCGAAGCCGAATACGTGTCGGTGTTCGAAACGCGGGCGTACTTGTCGTTGGTGGAGCGCGAGTTTTTGTAGCTGAGGTCCAGGCTCGGAAGCTTATATTTGTCGAACGACACCGAAGTTGATTTCGTTATGTTGACGACCCGGCCCTGCGCGTAAATCGACTCGTCCGGGTCGAACCGCTCCTCGGTTATCGTTTCGGACTTCGACCAGGAAGTGGTTACGGGTAGCCTGATGCCCCAGTCAAAGGGCATAAACTTGCCTATTTCCAGCGTCGCGTTCGCGTTTTTGCTGGTCGTTTTGGTATCGGCGCCCGATACCGCACCTATCGATTCGAAACCGGCATCGATCTTACGCGTACCGGCGGCCATCTTGATGAACCCGCCAAGGTCCACGTTGCCGCTCAACCGCTTCGCCGTACCTATTTCTTTAATGGGATCGACAACCTTTATATCATTAATCCAGACCTCCAAATCGCCGAGGTACCCGCCGCCTCCGCCGGACCGGGGGTTGTTGGACCCGACGCCTACGATTACCGTTTGTATGTTTAACAGCGACGGGTTTCCCACCACCCTGTAATGACCTTTCTCGACAGTTTCGTTGTTCTCGGTGAAGACGAACCCTTTCGCCTGGAGTTTCTCGAAGAAACCCAGGTCGACGAGTATCCTCTTCCAGCCTTCGCCCTCTTCCGGTAACTGCTCGACGTACTCATAGTAGTTTGATTCGTCGGCGCCGAAGCGGAATATCACGTAGTCCTGGCCGTTGGCGCCGGGCACGCCCACCGTATCCGCACGCCCGTTGAAGTTGTACATCCACAGCTCGATTTTTCGATAGTCGGTGTAATCGTCGGCGGAATAGTTCGTAATCTTCGTCGTTCCCGTAATCGGCGCTTCCTGGTCCAGACGGTTGTTGTTCGCGCCGATATGGTCCGGGCCTACGCCTATGTCCTCGCCCTCGTCCAGGATGCCGTTGCGGTTCGCGTCCTCCGTGTCGAAAACGCCGTTACCGCGGCCGTACACCTTTATCGAGCCGTCTTCGGGTTCCTCGTATCCATAGCCCAGCACCCCTTCGTCGCTCCAGTCGGTGAACGTATAATTCAATACCAGCGACTGTTCCTGGTCCGGCGTACCCGTCTCCGGGTTCACGTAGACGTCAAGCGGTACATAGTCGGCATCGCTGCGGCTGTTCTTGGCCGATATTTTCATCTCGTTCAGGCCGATATCCGGGTCCACTATCGGCGGTTCCCACCGCATCGCGTTAAGGCTTAAAGACGCGAAATATATCTTGGAAAGCGAACCCTGGACGTTCGGGTTGCCCGGGAAGTCGCCTTTCTGGGTCGATTCGAACCATATCCTGATCTGTTTTATCCGTGTCGGGTCCGGGTTGCCTCGTTCGTCGGCCCCTTCCTCCATCTTCAGAGGAATCCGAACGATATACCAGCCGTCCTCGAGGGGGCTGTTCGGGTCGTCGGGGCTGCGTATCAGGTATTCGGACGTTCCCGCGATGACTTCGCCCAGGTCGACTCGGTAGGTATAATAATTTTCGGCCGTGTTGAGTTTATCATCCCGATTAAGGTCTTCTTCGTCGAGTTTATTGTTCCCGGCGCCTATCGTTGCCGTTTCGTGACCGCCAGCGCCGGGGTTGTCGAATTCCCAGCCGATATCCTCGCCCGCATTGAGTTCGTCGTCTTTGTTAGCGTCTTCAGTATCTAGGATCCCGTCTTCGTCGGTGTCTTCGTTAAACTCACCCAGCTCAATGTAAATCCGGCCGCCGGTAATGTCGTCGTCGGTCGCAGTGGTACCGAGGTTGTTCAGGTTAAAAACTATTTGCAGGTCTTCGTAACGTGACTCGGTGAAGTCGGCGCCGACCGCCGAAATCGCACGGCAAATACTGTCCCACCGGGCCGGGTTGTCGGGGTCGTTCGGCGCGTTCGGCAGGTTTGTTACCTCGAGCAGCGAGGTCCGTTCGCGGGGCCAGTCCGCGTCGATCAGGTCAAGGTAGTAGCCGTCTATTTTCCCGAGGCGCGTCAGCTGCCGGTTCGCCTGGGTGATCGTAGGGTCGGTGAGTGTAGGCGCGCTCGACGGTCCCCAACCCCGGTCGTCCATCGGGAAGAACAAGCGGTTCCGGGCCCCTTCCATGTCGTCCACATTGGCCCGGCCGACGATGTTCGGGTTTCTGAAGCTCCTGGCGAACTCGCCTTCAATAGACAGGGTAGAAGGTTCGCTGGTATTCACCAACGGCAGGGCGTCTATCGCGTTGGTTATCGCTTCGGGATGGAACTCGAGCTTGAAGTCGGCGTCGAAGATGTGCTGGTTGGCCGGTTCGCCGCCGATATCGGGGAGGTCGTCTTCCGGCGGCTTTTCCGAGTATTCACCCAGGTACGTATAGCCTACGTATCGGTCGTCGTCCGGCCCGAACTGGAAACGCGCGCCGACGAGAGATTTGGCGATCGCGCCGAAGAGCGGTCTGTACTCGTACGTTATAAAAAGCACCGCGTCCGGTTCCTGAACGTCGTCGATCAAGAACTCGATGAACCCGGAGTCGTAATCGATCCAGTAGTCCCGGCCCCGTACCAGCACCCCGCCGTCCAGCGTAACGGTCTCCGAGTTGGGGATAATATTAGGTTGCAATAAGAACGACGGCCGCAGAGATTTGTATTCGACGTGGAAATAGAACCGGTGATTAATGATGCCCGGCGAGTAAGCGTCGTTTCCCGTAGGGTCTTCGACTACGCCGTCCTCGGTGTCACTATAATCGAACGGCAGGAAGTCGTTATAACCGTCGGACGACCCGGTGTCG
>CBDUXC010000344.1:0-2873 GCA_965371065.1 uncultured bacterium | reverse complement strand
CGCGCCGTTCGGGCCGATAATGCCCAATATCTCGCCCCGGCGCACTTCCAGGTCAATATCCCGTAGAGCGCGCAGCCCGCCGAAATCTTTACCCAAATCCTGAATCTCAAGTAGCGTCTCGTCCATCGTTGCGTTCCTTAGTTATCCGGCGACTCCCCATAATACAACAACCAAAAAAAGCAGTAACGGGAAAATAGGAACGTGAATTTAATAATGGCTGAGAGAACCATCCTTACGGGCGCGGTTTAACGCGTAGTGGAAAGAAGCGTACCCGACCGGAAGGCTGACGGCGGCGAACGCGGCAAGGAAAAGGAAGCCGCCAGCTAAAGATTCGGGCGCGGCGCCGGGCAGTAAAGCGGAACGGGAAATCTCCAGCCCGTGGGTCAAAGGAATCGCGCGACCCACGGCCCTTAGCCAAGACGGCAGGACCTCAACCGGGAAGTAAACGCCGGAAAGAAGTGCCGGTAAGGTACCGAAGAAAAGGTTTATAGGGTTACCGCGCTTAACGACCAGGGTGAACGCCGCGGATATCATACCGATACCCAAGTACGCAACGGCCGTCAACCCGCTGGCGAGCATAAAGACGGGTATCCCGGACCACGTAAACCCGCCGATAATCACAGCGCCTACCGCCAGATATATCATGGGCCATATTATCGACGTAATATTCCTCGCGATCGTCGAAGCCATGAAGATGACGAACGGACCGGCCGGCGTTGTCAACATCGGCTCCAACGTCCCGACGGCCTGCTCGCTGGATATCGCGCCGGTAAACCCGTAAAGGCCGGCACCTATAGCCGCGTTTAAGGCTAATCCTACAACGATAAACGGGAAGTAATCGCCGCCGTATTTCTCGAGATACGGCGAACCGATACCCGTAATCAAATCGGCGATGAAGAAAAATATAACCAGGAAAAAAGCGATACGCACGAGAGATAAAACAAACTGAAGCCTGTAAGAGAACATCTCCTTTACGTAACGACGGAGGAAGGCCAGGATTAACAGGAAGAAACTACGCATCGTTATTACCCCGCAGGAGCTTGAGAAAGGCCTCCGAGATTTCGCCGCCCTCTACCGTTACGTCGATTATATTGAACTTCGCCAACGCGCCGAAAGCGGCGCCGAGGATTGACGGCGTGGGCGCCGGAAAAGAAACGCGGGTAACGCCGCGGTCGCGTTCGAGGTCTGCGTCCGGTACCGACGCGACCGCCGCGCCGACGACGTCCATTGGGGATTCCACGTAGACGGTAAAACGGGCGCCCGCAGCCGTATTTAAGAGGGCTTCCGGCGTCCCGTCGGCGACGACCTCCCCGTCGTCGAGGACCACGACGCGGGACGCTATCTCGCGGGCTACCCAGACCTGGTGAGTTGCAATTACGGCAGTTCTGCCGGGGAGGGAAACTACGAGCTCCTTGATAAACCTGGCGAGGTCCAGGGCGCTCGGGTAGTCGAGGCTGCGCGCGAGCTCGTCGATAAGCAGTATGGGCGGGTCTGAGAGCAAGGCTCTGGCAATCGCAAGCCGTTGCTTCATGCCGCTCGAGTAAGTACGTACTTCGTCCCGGCCGCGGTCCGCGAGGTCCACTACGTCCAGAACTTCGCCGATACGGGACCGGGCGGTTTCGCCCGAAAGGCCCCAAAGGTAAGCGAAGAACCGAAGGTTCTCGTAACCGGACAGACGCCAATAGAACCCCCGCTCGTCGCCGGCGACGAGCCCCACCGACGAGCACACCCCGGGGTTAGCCGACGCGGTTCGCCCCTTTATCCAAATCGAACCGGACTCAGGAGCAACTATACCACTTATTATTTTAAGGAGAGTCGTCTTCCCGGCGCCGTTACGGCCGAGCAAACATACTATCTCGCCGGCGTCAAAGTGCAAATCGACGCGCCGAAGAGCGTCAACGACGCGCCGGCGCCGAAAGCCTACTATCTCACGGGCGGACCTGCGCAACCGATACTCCTTGGATACACGCTCAAGCATTATAAGGTTCGTTCTACTTTCCATACGCTAAATCACCCGTATATTACCACCCGGCGATGTGAACAGTCAAGGAAGGTTTTTTTAGTAAGGCTCCCTTGCTTCGTAAAACGCCTATTTTGAAACGGATATGGAAAAAATTACGCGGACGGTTATTTTTTACTTGCGCTGGCCAAAACCTATGATATAGTAACGGCGTAACCTAATGGAAAAATTATTGTGGATAGCGCGTTGATAACCCTTAATAAGATGTTGAAAATATAGACGCTTTTTAACTCTAACAGCCTACGTGGTTTGATAAAAAACGCGTTAACCTCTATTACGCGCGGGTAGCCAGACGAATCAATTCACGTAACACATTAGTTATCAGCTAGGTTCGTCGAAGGAGAAGGACGTAGCCTTCGAAAAGGTATTAATCGTCAGTGGTACGAAATACCACCGAAAGGGTTCTTTATTCCAATTCCAAAGCGGCGCATAGAAGTAAAAAACCCTGTGGTGTGTACACGTTGTTAGTTATTTGTTGATAACTATTTCTTCAGGGGAAAATACTATGGCGGATACGGTGGAAAAAAACCTGTGGCGCGAAGTCCTTAAGCTCGCCGGTTCCGAGATAGAGCAGAAAGAGTTCGATACTTGGCTGCAGCCTACACGGCTCGCGTCCATCGACGAAGGCGAACTCCTGGTCGAAGTTCCCAACGGCTTCTATAAGGACTTTATCATCGACCAATATTCAGGGATTTTAAACGAGAAGGCTTCGATCCTTATGGGGCGTAAGGCCTCGGTAAAAGTAATCGAGGCGACCTCACAAAGCAAACTGTTCAATAACGAGAAAAAAGGGAAAGAACAGGCTAATGAAGTAGCGTCTATCAGTAGCGAAGCACCGACGCGCCTTAACCGC
>CBDUXC010000343.1:0-2881 GCA_965371065.1 uncultured bacterium | reverse complement strand
GAGGCTACGGGATCCTCGCCCAACGCTTCGCCGGAAACGCCGGCGAAGACGATTACCGTGTCGGCGTTCGTTTTTGACGCTTCAACCGCGTCTATTATTTTCCCGAGGGACGCGTCAACTTCGTGTAGTTCTCGTTCGTAAGCCTTTTCCAATCGCGGGCGTAACGCTCCTTTCTCGTCTTCGTTTAAGCCGTCAACGAAGGCCCGCGCTTTGTCTTCGTATCGCCAGTCGTCCGAGTCCCCCGGCAGGTCCGGCGGGTTTAACCCGTACGGCAGCTCAGGCCCCGGCAGGTGGACCCATAAGAGGAACCGGCGGGATCCGTTTTCCCGCAGCCAGTCCGCGGCCGCCGCCGCGACCTCGGCGTCGCCCCGGCCGCGGGAGTTGTCGTAATAAAATGGCAAGCGATAGATGATGTCATGGACGAACGTCGGGTAGAAGATGCCGAGAAACGCGCCACGGTTCCAGTGAACGTACGACGCAAAGCCCCGGGCAAAGCCGTACGACGCGTGGCACTCCGGCCCGCCGACGAACGCTTTAGTGTAATAGCCGCGTTTCAACAGATACTCGGCTACGGTCGGTTCCTCGCCCGACAGGTTCATATTGCTTTCGCTGTAGCCTAACCGTAGCGGATACCGTCCGGTGTGTACCGACGCGAGGGCGGGACCGGCCCAGGGCGCCGTCGAGTACGCGTTCTCGAACAGTATCCCCTCGTCGGCCAACCGTTCCAGGTTCGGCGTTCTTACAGGGCCGCCGTACGGCTCGAGCATATCGGCCCGTACGCTCCCGACGGTAATTAATATTACGTTCGTTTCGCCGCCGCCCATAAGCGGCAGCCACGGTTGGGTCCGGGCCGCCCACAGCCCGGGGAGCGACCCGACGATAAACAGCGCGACGACGTAGAACGGAACCCGCGTCCAGACCGGTTTGGTCAACGCGATAAATACGTATCTTACCCTGCGCAAAACGCGGGTTAAAAGGTACCCGAGACCCAGGAACGACGCTATGAACGCGACTATAAAAAGCGGCAGGAACCTGTCGAATATCGCCGGCGGAACGCGAAAAACCAGGTCCCGGCTTATTAATAGTATGATTATGAAAGCTAGCAAGTGACCCGATAGAAAAGTTAACGGCCCGGCGCGTTTCTCTTTTTTCCCGCCGGCGCGCCTTATGAGATAAATAACGCCGACGATGCCGGTGAGTATCCAGAATAAGATAAGGTAAAAAGCCAGCGTTGACGTTGCGAACGCCGGGAGCAGGTCGTTGAACAGGTAGTGCCCGGGGCCGTTCAGCGGTATCGCGGCGGCCCAGCGGTATATTATCTCGGCGACGAGCATTAAACCGGCAGCCCAGGCTGCGAGCGCCGGTCCGTCGACGACTACGAAGGCCTTATCGAGGAACGTAGGCCCGAACAGCTTGTCGGCGACCCGTTTAACTACGCTCTTTGCGCGTTCGTCGACGGGCAATTATTCTCCTCGTAAGCGGTTCACCGGCCGCTGGCGCCAGGGGTTTTCGTACCTGTACTCCTCGTAGAGCCCGAGCGCTTCGTACGTCATCGTGTAAACGTTGTCGGCGTTCCATATAACCCAACCTACGGCGCCGGCGTCCTCGGCGGCGACCATCTGGTCGAAGACGTAGGACGCGTCATAGTATGTCGCTCCGGCTCCAAACCCCTGTATGAACGGTTGGACCGCGGCGCCGGCCGGCTCCACCCGGTTCCGCCCGACCTTGACCGTTTTATAGACTATTGCGTACGGGCGCCGCCGAAGCCCCAACCCGGCGTAAAACGTCCAACCGTAGTGCGACGGGTATGCCATAGGGTAGAAGACGTCAACGTACGGCGCCATCGCGTCCACGTCCTGGCCCTCTGGATTGCGTTTCTCGTACAAGGCCGAGAACCCGAAGACGTCGGCGCCCACGGGAGCGCCAAGTGGCCGCAGCCTTTCAGCCGCCGCTCGGACGAAGCCGGTTATCGCCTCTTCTTTGGGCGTTCCGGCCGGCCAGAACGGGATAGCCGCCGCGTCGGCCCCTTCGTCGGTCGGGAACCTGACGTAGTCGAACTGGACCTCGTCGAAACCGGCCCCGACCGCTTCCGCTGCCAGGTCGAGGTTATAGTCCCATACGGTCGAGTGCCACATAGAAACCCAGCGGAACCCGCGCTTGTCCTGCCAGTGCCCCCCTTCGTACGCGTCTTTGACCGCGTAGGTTCCGCCGGCGTATCCGGCCAGCTCGTCGTCGGGGAAGACTACGAACCGGGCGATAAGGTAGTAACCGCGGCCGTGGAGCTCGTCGGTTAACGTTTCCAAATCGGGTATCAGTTCGCTTATCGCGCCGATATCCCGGGCGATCGGGTTTTCGGTCGGCCAGGCGATTATCCCCGGTATCTCCTTCAAATCAATAACAAGGGTATTTATCGGCGATCCGTCGAGGCGCCCCAGGATGTACTCCAGCTTCTCCCGGTTCGCGACCGTGTAGTAGCTTAGATATATCCCCCGCGACGGGTACGGCCGTTTCGTTTCTTTCTCAATTTCGGTCGGCTCTTCGACGGCGGTCGTTTCGACCGTTATCTCGGGGCCGTAGCGTACGCCCTCGAGGTCGTCGCCTGTCCCCGACGGATGGTCCAGAGGCACGTCCGACGCGAAGCTGACCGCGACCCGGGCCGCTACCGCAATAAAAAACCCCCACCTGACGACGATACTTCTCAAGGCGCGGGTTATCTTATATTAACCGTGCGCGGCGGTCAAGGCGATAAGGAGCCGACGCGCGAAAACGTGTAGGTGTAACGCCGCGCGAAAAGGCAATACGAATAAGACGGCGGGTACGTTCAATCTTTTTTTCGGGGAGTATAATGCTCAGGAAGATGTTACTTACCGGTTTGGCCTTC
>CBDUXC010000342.1:0-2900 GCA_965371065.1 uncultured bacterium | reverse complement strand
ATAATGCGGAACCTTCGACCCGGGCGCACTGCGCAATAAAAACTTAAACAGCGTGGTTATGTTCGCCGCGCCGTCGTCCAGCCCCCGGATGTTAAAAATTTCTTCGTGTTCGCTATCGCGGGCGACAGAAAACCAGAACCACGTTTCCTCGCCCTCATCAATTTTAGACTTGTCGCCTTGGTACAACCTTTCCTTTTCGAAATACGAACGCCACGGATAAACTCCATCCGTTTCTACGTTCGGGTTTGACGGCGTTCCGTCTTTGGGCATGTATCGTAAACCGGGCTCGTCGTCTACAACGAGCCAATAGACGTTGTAGTTGGAGTATTTATGTCTTTTCAAGATGAACTGGTTGCCCGTATCTTCGAAGAAATGGGTACCGTGGGCGAAGAATTCAACATAGTCTCCGTCGTCGAAGTTACCGTCGTCTTCGCCGGCTACCACCAGCGGAAGCTCTCCGACACCCGTTACGGGGTCGTCTAAGGTCGTCGGTAGCATTTCCCCAGTCCCCGCGTACAAGCGGAGGTTCCTTGGATCAATCGAAGTATCGAAACCGAAACTCGTAAGATACTCATACGAAAGGTGATAAAAGCCCGTATCCTCAACGATTACCTTGTATGCGTGCGGCCACCGGCCGGCCCAGATTTCGTCGCCGTCGTCTTGCGTCTCGCCGCCGGCCCGCGGCCATCGCGAAGCGGCCGAGTAGTTTAATACGTTCCGCGAGAGAGCCTTTTCAAACGCGTTGTCTGCGTCGAAACGTTCTTCCAACAAACCCGTTCTTGTCCGCCCGCCGGGGTGGAGAACTTTGACGCGGAGTTTTCCGTAAATTCGTAGAGTTTGTTTCGCGGGTTCATAAGAGTACGCGTACACACCCACGCGGATCAAGCGTAAACCTCGGACTACCGAACTTTCTACTATCTCACCGGTTTTTCCAGGGTAAGACCCTTTTTTATACGCCGAATCATTGTAAACGAAATCTTCCACAATGGTCTCGTATCCGCTCCTCTTAACGACCTTTTCGCCCGGCCGCGGGCAAAGGCTGACGTCTCTGACTACCTTATAGTCCGCATCCTCGACGACAACGGTGACGTCCGAACCCTCCGGGACGGCGATCCAAACGTTTCTCCTGAGGAGCTCGGGCCCGCCGGGTTCGCCGGCGGTCGAACAACCGGCTACGTGATACCGGGAGAACTGCCGGCCGGCGACTTTCACTTCCGAAACGGCCGGGGCGCCGAAATCGACCTCGAATACCGTCGACGAATCGGAGGCCGATATCAGGGTAACCTCCGTCGTTTCCGGTAGAGCTTTTTCGACCGCGCCCGGTCCGACCTTCTCAACCGCGTATAAGTCTCGAGACATCGGTCCGTCGGTCGTTTCGCCCGGGCTTATAGCTGTTTTCTCGGTAATCTCAGACGTAGCATCTTTCGCTAAATCGGTATCTAAGGCCGAAAGTGGAACGGTCGAAAAAACTACTACCGAAATAAATATCATCGTCCGAAACATTAGCATCTTTCCTCCGCGGTCCTACCTTACGTCGGACATCGGAATACGAACGTTAAATTCGGGTAAAATTACCATACTTCGGGTAGGGGCGCAACATATTACTTGGCCGCCGTACTTACCGACTATCGTTAACGTCGTCAGCGCGTTCTTAACGCCTCTTCAAGCGTTCTTAACGCCTCTTCAAGCGTTCTCAACGCCTCTTCAAGCGTTCTCAACGCCTCTTCAATAATCTAACCGTCGGTTGATTAAACAAGGTATCGAAACGTTGGACTCTGTTAATACTCCTGTTCGTCGGTAAGTTTTACCCGAAGCATTTCCGGGTGGTACGGACAATATCGGCCGCCGAAAGGAATGGTCGGGAGGACGTACTAGCAGTAACTCTGCGAACGATAATGTTACACTTACGGCGTATCTTTATCTTTAACCGTGTCGTCAAGCAGCGCGGCCAGCCGCGAAGTTAACCGGCGACGTTTAAACTGCGATATTAATGCCGAGTCCGGCGCGGCCGCCGTAATACCCTTACGCCGCCTTTCGAACTCTTCGACGAACCGACGGGCGATTCCCCTGACGTCGGCGGGGTCTACGACGGATTCTTTACCGTAAACGGAACGTACGAGCCGCGCGGCTTCACCGTCCGGCACCGCAGCCAGAACCGGTCTACCGGCGCCTATGTACTCGTATAATTTACCCGGGACTCTCTCCGTTTCAAAGGTCGGTCCCATTAGCAACAAAAGCATGTCCGCCGCTTTACAGAACCGCAGGCCTTCTCGGTGGGGTAGATAACCAGCGAACACGACTTTGCCGTCCAAGCCGAGTCGATGCGCTTTAGCGACGTCGGCGGCAGTATTTACCCCTATCAAGTATAACCTGGCTTTTTCGCCGAATCCGGCGTTCTCCTCGCCGGCGGAGGCAAACGCGCGGAGTATCGCCGCTGGGGTCACACCGGCGCCGAAGTTACCGAAGTGCGCGATTATGAACTCGTCGCCCGGACGTTCTATTGGTTTTTCTTCGAAGTCCGACGGGTCGAAGCCGTTGGGAATAACAGCCGTCCGCTTTTGTTTACGACGGAAAGAACGAACCTTTTCGAGAGACGGTTCCGTGTTCAATATCAGGCCGTCGGCGGTCCGTAATACGGATTCTTCCAACCGACGGTTCAACCAACGATAAACGAACGGTAGTTTACGGCGCCAAAACGAACCTCCCCAGACGTCTCGGAAATCAGCAACCCACGGTAGCCCCGTCGACTTCTTTATCGCTAAACCTACGAGGTGGGCCGACTCGGGCGGCGACGTCGAATAAACGGCTTTGATGTCGTCCCGGCGGCATATTCGTAGGGCTTTTAACAGGGCGAACGGCGCCCACCCAATTTGAACGTCCGGTACGAAAAAATACTTGCT
>CBDUXC010000341.1:0-2919 GCA_965371065.1 uncultured bacterium | reverse complement strand
ATATCCGACGGGTGGACGTGCGGGCGGCGGCTTACCGGCGACCCGTACGGCGATCAGCGGGGGAGCAGGTTTGGCGAAAGCGACCGTCTCCGACGGCGGAACCAGGACCGCGAGCCCTGACACCAATATCGGCTGGCACATAGAGGATAATGCGGCCGGATGCTGGTTCGAGGACTGCGTCTATACGGTCAAGGTCGGCGGCAACGACGTATCTGTTGCCGAAAACATCACCGATGACGGGACGACCGACGTAACGGTTGAGCTGGACCCGGATTCGGACTTCAACCCGGGCGACGTGGTGGACGTTTCGGTACAGGCGACCGACATGGCCGGCAACGCGATGGACGCGCCGTACGAGTGGTCGTTTACCATAGACTACACGAGCGTGGACGACGCGTCCCTGGGCGAGATTAAAGCAGGTTATCACTAATCGTCTAAGGAGGAAAGGGATATGAGAAACGTACTGTTGGTTTTAACCGTTGCGGCTCTGGCCCTTCCGGCGGCCGCCAGGGAAATCGAGGTGGGGCCGTACCTCGTCGAAGACGTCGGCGGGGGCTATGGGATTTACGCGCCTTACGACGGGGCCGAAACCCGGGCCGAATACGACCTGATAAACGACGACGGTTCCATAGCTTTTGCAACGAGCACCCAGTCCGGTGCGGGCAGTTCTTTTGACATCACGTTCGACTGCTGGCTCGTCGAGATGAGCGTATACGTTTATAGTAGTGTCAGTAGCTACGATTTAATCCTAAATTGCTTCGGCTGGGATAGCGAAAGTAGCACGCCTGACGAGACCGACAGCTACTTCGGCGGCCCTCTATCGTTCCCTGGTGCCGGGCCGTACGCCAACGAATGGGCTGTCTTCGACGTAACCGGCGAGGGTGCGTTCTTCGAAAACGGCGACCGGATAACCCTATTTGCCAACATCGGAACCAACCCGTGGCGTATTCCTCAAGATGGTAATTCGTCTGCACCGCAGTACTCCGGTTGGTGGTTGTATGGTACCGATGCTTGGTACGATAAATCGGATCTTTATGGAGCCGTAATGATCCGCGGCGTCATCAACGATGACGCGGACCCGCCGTACGTGGACGGGCAGGACCCGGCCGACGGTAGTTGGACCCAGGATGCCGGAACCGACATAGTCTTCCACTGCAAGGACGACGACACGGGCGTGGACTCCGATACGATTCCTCCCGCCTTTTCGGTCGACGACGGGACCAAAGGCGACGTTTCGGGTTCCCTTGATATCGACGACAGCGACCCCAACGACGTGGTCTGCACCTTCACGCCCGACAGCGACCTTCCCGAGGGCGAGACTATAACCTGCACCGTGGCCGGGACCCTGGCCGACGGGCTGGGCAACGAGATGGGGGACGACGCCGAATGGTCCTTCGTCGTTGACTCGACGCCGCCCACGATTACGCAGGAATATCCGACGGGTGGACGTGCGGGCGGCGGCTTACCGGCGACCCGTACGGCGATCGGCGGGGGAGCGGGTATAGCGAGCGCGACCGGTCCCGACGGCGAAACCAGGACCGCGGGCCCGGATACCAACATCGGCTGGCACATCGAGGACAACGCGGCCGGGTGTCTGTTCGCCGAATGCGTATATTCGGTCAAGGTCGGCGGCAGCGACGTATCTGTTGCCGAAAACATCACCGACGACGGAACGACCGACGTAACGGTCGAACTGGACCCGAACTCGGACTTCAACCCGGGCGACGTGGTGGACGTTTCGGTACAGGCGACCGACGTGGCCGGGAATACGATGGAAGCGCCGTACGAATGGTCGTTTACCGTAGGCTACACGACCGTGGACGAAGCGTCTCTGGGCGAGATCAAGGCCGGTTATCACTAAGCATCCAGAAACTGAATAAACGGGCGGCCGAAAGGCAGCCTTTTTCTATACCGTAATTGGGTAGCGGGAATCTCCAGATTCCCGACGGCGATTTGGAAATCGCCGCTACCCTGTTTTTTCCCGGTGGCTGAGAGGCCGTCTTTTTTTAGGCCCGGTTCGGGCGCCGTTATGTTATTATTAGTTAAACGAAAACGCAAAGGGGGTGAAGGTATGTTCGACTGGCAAATCGCGTTAGGTTTGGAGCTCTTGGCGGTAGTATTCGGCTTTATCTTGTGGTTCATGGCCGCCAAGGCCGAAGCCGGCCCGCGGAAGCTGGCGAAGGTCGTCGCGATCGTCGTAATTATCCTCGCCGTGCTCCTCGCGGCGTGTACGGTCACGCGGGCGTTTATGAACGCTTACGGCGAGAAGCCGGGAACGTACGGACCCGGCTATAAATGTTTCAAGATGATGCACGGCGGCGGCTTCGAAGAGGGCGAGTGTCCATCTTGCGGTATGGCTCACGGCAAAGGCCACGGCCCGGGCATGGAGATGATGGGTATGCCGCCATGCCCGCACATAGAGGAACCGGCGCCGGATGAACCGGAGACCGAGTAACGAGGTTGAATATTCGAAGAGGGTAGGCTTGGCCTGCCCTTTTTTATTACTTTTGGTAATCCGTGAATTACGACGACGGCAGCGTTTTTGATATATTTACGGTAGAGTACCGACGCTGGTCGTAGGATGCAAAACCGCTTAGTACGTTAAGAAGCGAAAAGCCTGGCCTCAGGCTCCGCCCTTACTATAAGGAGGGCCGGAAAAATAGGGGCCGGGTATCACTAAGCGTATCCAGAAACTGAATAAACGGGCGGCCGAGAGGCAGCCTTTTTCTATACCGTAATTGGGTAGCGGGAATCTCCAGATTCCCGACGGCGATTTGGAAATCACCGCTACCCTTTTTTTCCGGGCCGAAAGGCCGGCTTTTTCGTTATCTTAGAAGTAATATCGCCCGATTCATCGGGCGTCCGTGTTAATAGCAATTCGAAACAGAGAAGCGGCGGATTTTATATCCGCCGGCGTAT
>CBDUXC010000340.1:0-2922 GCA_965371065.1 uncultured bacterium | reverse complement strand
GTCGGCTTGGACAAGTCGCCCAGTATCTTGTAGCGGCCTAAAGAAAACTCCAGGAATCCCCGGACGCGGCCCCGGTCCGGCGTAATGAATTTATGGTTGTCTATGTGCCCGCCCAGCTTCCACATACGGTTGACCAGGTCGAAGTCGTCGAAGTAGAAGAAGCAGTCGAACTCGGCGTCCGCGCCGGCGCCGGCGTTCACGGCCCGGTATCCGACGTTGCTGAATTCCAATTCGCCGCCCAGGGGTACGGCCCCCGGGTTCCGGCCGTCGCGAATGCGTTCCATGTAGGGCTGGACCTTTTCCTTATCGTATAAACCGTCCGCAAGGAATATGGCGCCCACCGTATAGTCCACGTATTCCAGGTCGGGATCTTAATCATAGATATCCAGCGATTCGGCCATTTGCGTCAGCGTACCGATGTTATCGGCGATGTACGAAAGCGCGACCAACGACGAAACCGATCTCTCGTAGTATTTGTCGTCCACCTGTACGACGCCGGCGAAATCCTTTCTTATCCGTTCCTCGAGCTGGTTATGAACGACAGTTCTAACTATAAGACGTATGTAGTTCCCGGCGTACTCGACCGCTTCCGGCGCACTTTCGAGCCACGCCAACGACGGGACGCCGTCGGACAGGGTTTGCTTCACGAGGAAACGGGGCATCGCAGGGTGGTCGTGCATCTCCCGAAGCAAGTCCTCCATCGCGCCGCCCAACAACTCCCGTTTAGCCCTGAGCGTCAGTCTGGCGACGACGTCGGATTCGGTTTCATCGCCTCCGACGCTTTCTTCTATAAAGTCCCGGAGGAACTCTGTTACGCGGTCGCCGATAACCAGCCCGTCGGGCACCCTTTCGGCCAGAAGCTCCAGGCCCGCCACGTACGTGAAAGCTTCGACCGGTTCGCCGTTTAGCGTTACGGTAACGGCGTTTCTAACGTACAGTCGCCCCTCGTCCTCGTAGCGGTCGGCTCGCTCCAGTTCGGCCTCGCTCAGACCGTCGACCAATCCTCCTACGACCGTTGAACCGTCTTTCGGAACGACGTAAGGAAACGACAGGTTGGAAACGACCTTCTCGTAACCGGAAAGCGCCGCGGGTACGACGTCGGCTTTGCGTCCGATTATAAGCGAAAGGTAGTACGGGTTTTGGAGAGTCCCGTACACGAAAAGCCGATAATTACCGCCCGCGGCGCTTATGTCCCGTTCGGAAGCCATAGCCCCCCGTCGCCGCGCATCTACATATACATATACGCGGTTACAGCAGGTTCGATGCCATACGTTTTAGTTATCCGAGAAGAACTCGGGTAAATGAGCTTTAGCCTGCTCCAGCATCTCCTCGCTGGATATAGCCGTCGAGCGGCGTTCGCCGTACTGTTCATCCACCCACTTCGCTATTTCCATAACGCCCGGGTGACGCTTGTCTATCTGTTTGTCGCCTTCCAGCTCGAGGTACTGGTTTACCCAAAGGGCTATGCCGGCTACGCCCGACTTGTCGGTTATCGAGATACCCAACGGTCGCCCGAGGATTTCGCCGGTGTCGAATATGTTGTAGATTTCCTCGTTCTTGATGACGCCGTCGGCGTGGATTCCGGCCCGGGTAACGTTGAATTCGCTTCCCGCGAACGGGTAGTTCGACGGGACGGACCAGCCCATCTGGCGGAACCGTGCGACTATTTCTTTGATTGCCAACAGGTCCATACCGTCGGTCGTACCCTTGAGACACGCGTACTCGACGCACAGCGCCTCGAGGGGCGAGTTGCCCGTGCGTTCGCCTATACCCAACAACGAGCCGTTGGCCGCAGCGCATCCGTAGAGCCAGGCCGCTATAGGGTTCGTGTGGACTTTGTGGAAGTCGTTGTGCCCGTGGAACTCGAGCTGGTCGTGGGGGATACCCAGTTCGGTCCTTAGATAGTAAACCATCTTCGGGACGCTGCGAGGCAGAGCCGCTTCGGGCCAGGGCAGACCGTAGCCCATCGTGTCGCACAGGCGCAGTTTAATCTTCATACCCGTTTCTTCGCTAAAGCGCATTAACCGCTCGGCGAACGGGACCACCGAGCCCCAGAAGTCGGCTCGGGTAACGTCCTCGAAATGGCAGCGTATCGCCTTAAGCCCGGCTTCGGCGGCCGCGTTTATTACCTTCATGAAGTCCTCGAGAACCTGGGACCGGCTCTTCTTGAACTTCATAAAAACGTGATAATCCGAAATCGACGTCAGGATTCCCGTCTCCTCAAGCCCTACCTGCTTCACAAGCTCGAAGTCCGCGGGGACGGCACGAATCCAGCCGGTTATCTCCGGATACCGGTAACCGCGGTCCTGGCACTTTGCAAGCGCGTCCCGGTCCTTGTCGCTGTACAAAAAGAACTCGCTCTGCCGGATTACGCCGTTAGGGCCGCCCAGTCTATGCATTAGGTCGTAAATATGTACGACGTCGTCGACCTCGTAAGGCGGCCGGGCTTGCTGACCGTCGCGGAACGTCGTGTCTGTTACCCATATATCCTCCGCCGGCGCGAGCGGTACCGTCTCGCCGTCGAGAGCGAACCGCGGAACCTCCGAATAAGGGAACATGTCCCGGAACAGGTTCGGTTCGTCGACGTCAACGAGCGGATGTTCCTCTTTGTACTCCGGCGGTTCCGGTTTAACCTTGATAGGCCAATCAGACTTCCACCAAGGGTCTTTCAATTTCGGCATTTCTTCCTTCCTTTCTTGGTTGCGGCTACTTCGTTACTTTATTCACAGACTTTATTCTGAAAAAACCTACCTCTTGGGGTCGGTTGCGGAATACGCATTATACCTATATCGGCGTTTCATTGCAAGTATTTTAACGAGGTTTATTGTGCCCCGGCCGCTAGTAGGTGAAATAGCAGGGAGGATTGCTTTAACCTAATTCAACGGCGCGCCGGCTGGACGGCCGCGTAACTGGAATACCCAA
>CBDUXC010000339.1:0-2927 GCA_965371065.1 uncultured bacterium | reverse complement strand
AAGCGTGTATGTAGTTTTTTTGTATACGAAGAACCATAAAGTAAAAAACGAACACCCCGCGGTCCGCACGCCATTTGGCGGGGGGCGCCCGCCGGGCCCGGGCAAGGGCGTCGGCGCCGTGCCACGGGGCATTGAAGTGCTCGTCAAGAAAGCCGCCGTGGACCCGGAGTTCAAGGCGTTACTGCTGGCCGAGCGCTCGGCCGCGGCCGCCGAAATCGGCCTTGAACTGAGCGAAGCTGAAAAAGCGATGCTCGACGGCGTGCCGGCTGAGCAGATCAAAGCGATAATCGCGAACACGACCGTTGGCCCGAAGCTCCGGCCGGCGTTCATGGGCCGGGCCGCCGCGGTGATGCTGGCGGCGTTGGGGGTCGGGTTGGTCGGGTGTCACGACGACCCTACGGCTCCGCCGACCGACGGTATTCGGCCCGATCGCCCGGACGGTCGTTATAATGAAGCTGGTTACGAAGAGCGGGAATCTCCCGACGCCGGGGAGACAGATAGTGCCGAATTACCGGTTGAATGAGCTTTACCGTTCGGTTGCCGGTTATTTTGACCGGTCAACCTGGTTAGTTTAGATAAGGGGGTTAATAGAAATGACAAACGATATTCCCCGTGGCGTCGAAGTTCTCGTCAAGAAAGCCGCCGTTGACCCGGAGTTCAAGGTTCTGTTACTGGCCGAGCGTTCGGCCGCGGCCGCCGAAATTGGCCTCGAACTGAGCGACGCCGAAGCCATAATGCTAGACGGCGTGCCGGCTGAGCAGCTTGAAGGTATTATCGCCAACACTACCGTCAGTTCGAAGCTTCGGCCGGCGTTCATGGGCCGGGCCGCCGCGGTGATGTTGGCGGCGCTCGGGGTTGCTGCGGTCGGCGGCGGTTGCGCGACTACGCTGGGAAGTCAACCTGACGACCCGGGCGACGGGCCGCCGATTACCGGGCCGGAAGATGTTATAATTGAACCAGGTGACGGTGGACCTTCCGAGGGCATTCGCCCTGACATCCCGGGCCGGGGGTACGGGGTGGTCGGTTCCGGGGACCAGGCGGCGGACGCCGATACCGACGATACCGAAAACACGGACGAATAACACCGGCGCTCTGGCGTGGTTTGATTAAATCGGCGGCGAATCGGCGTATCTAAATATACGAAGAGTTAGTTTAACCGTTGGGCGATAAATTTATGCGTAAAGGGTCTATTATGGATAATAACGAAAGTTCTAGTTACCCTGCCGAACAACCCGCCGTCCGAACAACGATAGTCGGCGGGCGCCCGCCGGGGCCGGGCAAGGGCGTCGGCGCCGTGCCACGGGGTATCGAAGTTCTCGTCAAGAAAGCCGCCGTGGACCCGGAGTTCCGCGCTTTGCTGCTGGCGGAGCGCTCCGCCGCGGCCGCCGAAATCGGCCTTGAACTGAGCGACGCCGAAGCCACTATGCTCGACGGCGTACCGCCGGTACAGCTCGAGGGTATTATCGCGAACACAGCCGTCAGCCCGAAACTTAAACCCGCGTTCATGGGCCGGGCCGCCGCGGTGATGCTGGCGGCGTTGGGGATTACCGCCGCCGGTGCCGACGCGTACGTCGAGCACGAAGCTACGACGGGGATAAGGCCCGATTTACTGGAAGACGACGAGATAATCGAAGAAGTCGGGACCGATAACGAGCAAGCCGCCGGGCAGAGCGAATCGGCGCCGAAAGACCCCGGGTTAACCCGGGGTATCAGCCCGGACCGGCCGCCGGAGAAGGGGGAGTAGCCGTGAAAATAGAGGTCCCGAGGGGCGTCGAGGTTCTGATAAAGAAAGCGGCGGTCGACCCCGATTTCAAGGCCGAGTTGATGGAAAGGCGTTCCGGCGCGGCGGACCTTATCGGTCTGGAGCTGAGCGCCGCCGAAGCCGCCATGCTCGACGGTATCCCCGCCGAGCAGTTGGAAGCGTTTATCGTGAACACCAGGGTAAGCCCCAGACTGCGCCCGGTCTTCCGGGGTTACGCCGCCGCGGCGATGCTGGCGGCCCTGGGCATGGCCGCCGCCGGGTGCGTACCGGCGCCTACCGGCGCGAGGCCCGACGAACCGCCGCCGTCCGAACCTATCGAGAAGGAAACGACCGACGACCCCTCGGGAGGTCAGGCGGCCGCGAGTGACCGCGGCGACCTTATTAATACCGAGACCGGCATCCGACCGGACATACCGGAAGAAGGCGACTGAGATGGCCGACATTACCCTGGTCAACCTCAATATGCTCTTCATGCGCTACGGCGAGGAGATAGAACGCGAGCTGCACGTCCCCCTCGGGCCCCTCTACCTGACCCGGGCGCTCGAGGACGCCGGTTTCGACGTGGACTTCCGGGACTACCAGACGTGCCCGTCGGACGACCCTTTCGATATGGACGTCTTCCTTTCGTTCCTCGAGGACCCGGCGCCGGTCATCGGCCTGTCCTGCATGGCCAACCTCCTGCCGTTCACGATTCTCGCGATGAAAGCCCTCCGTGAGCGGTACCCGGACCGAACCCTCGTGCTCGGCGGCGTAGGTTCCAAATCGGTGGAGGATAAGGTTCTAACCCGGTTCCCCTGGATAGACGTCGTCGCGCGCGGCGAGAGCGAACGGACCGGCCCGGAGCTTCTCGCGGCCCTCGTGGGCGGCGGCGACCTCTCGGCGGTCAAGGGCGTCTCGTACCGGTCCAACGGCGCGATACGCCACAACCCGGACCGCGACCGTATCGACGAACTCGACGGCATCCCGTTCCCGGCGTGGGATAAGATCGACCTGGCGCGGTACGCCGGCTACGGGATGATGACCAGCCGCGGGTGCCCGTACCCGTGCACCTTCTGCTCGGTCGCGCCGATATGGAACCTGGAGAGCTACGCCCGCAGCCCGAAGAACATCGTCGACGAGATGAAGGTCCTCAACGACGAGGCCGGCGTCGACCTCTTCCTCTTCC
>CBDUXC010000338.1:0-2930 GCA_965371065.1 uncultured bacterium | reverse complement strand
ACTATATCAACGTAGGCGGCCGCTCGATGACGTGGAGCGATTTACGCAAGCTGGCGTCGGATCCGCTGGTTACGGTCGCCGGTCACTCGGTAAGCCATTCAAACCTCGCGAGGAAAAAGCGCATCTCGTCGAGCGGTTATAGAACCTGGTTGTGGCAGGAGATAGCCGGTTCAAAAACCGTTCTGGAAAACGGTCTCGGCGTGGACGTTGATTACTTCTGTTGGCCGTACGGGTCGTATAACTCGGAATGCGTCAACGTGGCCGTCGCGGCCGGATATAAAGGTCTACTAACCGTAAATGCCGGTAAGAACACTATGGACTCGTCGCCGTACGCGATCAGGCGTTACGGCGTCTACTCGAGCGCGCCAAGGTCCATATTCGCGAAAATCATCCTCGGGAAAGCCACTTACGAGGAAGAGTACCACTTCGAATACGCGGGCGACGCCGCAGACGAGTACTTGATACCGTAGCCGCCCGTTTGACGGGCTAAATCGTAAAAAAGGGAGCCGCCGGCTCCCTTTTAAACTTTACGATTTCCCCTATTAAAGGGGGTTTTACCTGAAAGAGGCTTTCACGGAACCGAAGGACGCCGGCTCGACCGCCAAATCCGGCGACCATATCAACAGCGCGGGCCGTTTATCGGGGTACTCGGTATTGTCGCTCGAGTGGAAAACGATGCCGTCGTTGGGTATGGATTCGTCCGCGAACTTAATACACATGCCGTAGTTGGGGAGCCCCATAGTTACCCACTTATAGACAGGGTCGGTAATGTCGATGTAGTAATAATCGCCAGCGTTTATCATATTATATTCATTTTCGCCGTATAATGGAGGTTTATTATCCCATATCAGCGTACTTTCGTTCCACGAATTGCTAACTTCCTTCCCGACTATCGGGTTCAAGGGCGAGTTGCGATAGACGGACCATAGGCGGAGTTCGGCTTTTGTTACGTCTATTCCCGAGTAAGCCGACAGATCGAACTCGATAAAGGCGCGGCAAGTTAGTAAACCGCTGGCGCCGATGCCCCGTTTTACGTGAAGCTCCGGGTCGTCGCCTTTGGGCGTCGTATCGTTTATCTTGACGTAAGTATCCTTACCCTCGGGGCCCGGTTGTGTTATAACCGGCGTGGCGAACGCCGCCGCCACGAATACCGCAATAACGAAAATCGTTAGCTTTCCCAGCATAGTTACCTCCTGACATACGTATTATAACGCATCATTATACAGTAAGTCAAATAACTTCGCATATTACGCCGTAACTCGGAACCTTTCCTCCAGCCCCGGTTCATAGGTTGCGACGATTGTGCTTTCGCTCCCGTCGCGTGCTTCGCGTACGGTAACCGCTACTCCGCCCGGCGTGTTCTCCGCGTCCGAGTAACGGACGGTTAACGCCGCCGCCGGTCCGAGGTCGCCCGGCCCGGCGTTACGAAGTAACGTTACGGGGCTCCCGACGTTTTTTACCTCCAACAGAAGGTCGCCCGACGAAAGACGCGCTTCGATAAGTCCGTTTTCGGTTTCGTTGCGCCCAATAATCGCCTTTCCGCCGCGCGGCATGCGGAAATGACGCCCCACCCTGAGAAGAGAGATGTCCGAATAACCGGTTTCACCGTGTTCGAACGCGTCTTTTAACTTCGCCGAGTACCCTACTTCGGTCAAAAGGCACCCGCCGGCCGGCGTGGGATAATCGGTTATGCCTAACTCGGCCGCCAGTTCGATCTGTCGCTTCCTCGAACGTCCTTTTATACCATGTAAACGTTCCCGGTCGACAAGGCCGCTTGCTTCCATCTCGGTCGGCGGGAGTAACTTCGCCGATAATGGTCTTAGCAATCGGCCGGCGAGACCGGATTCCTTCTCAACTATGTTTAAAGCTTCCCGACGTTGAGACATCGGCCTGGAGCCTAGTACCTCGCCTGTAAAGACGAAGGCTCCGCCGAGCCGTTGAGCGAGAACCGCGGCTCGTCTTACCATATACGCGTGGCAGTCGATACACGGGTTCATCGCTCTCCCGTAGCCGTGCTTGGGCGACCTGATAATCTCCAAATACTCGGAACCCGTCGCCTCAACGTATAGCTTTGTGCCGAGACGATTGGATGAGTCGATGAGCTCCTTGCAGCACGGCGGCCTCGTTTCTGAACCGACGTTTATCTTTCCGCGCAGACGGTCGGCCGACTCGGCGACGTTCAACGTCCTCGCCAAACGGCCGGCTTCAAAGGGATGGCAAAGGTGGAAAGCCGTAACGTCGAACTCCATATCGGCGATTACCTTTACGGCCAGCGAGCTGTCCAGACCGCCCGAGAAAAGGCCTACGGCCTTACGTTTTTTTGCGTCCCTATCCATAACCGTAGCGTTGTATAACCCGCCTTATTCTGTACCGAGCGTTATTTCAACGGTCGTACCGGCAAGCTCCGGCGGGAAGTTAACCGCGGTCAGAGCTTCAAAAACGGCCGTTTCGGCCTCCGGTTCGATTATAATCGGTTTAACAACGGGGTTGACGGGGTAACCGGTACCGTCGATAAAGAACTCGATCGTGTAATCGGTCCCGGCGTTTAATAGCTCCGGAGCGTTTTCGACTATAGATTCGGCTAAACCGGAAGTCCCGTATTGAAGACCGCGCAGGAGTAACCCGTATTCGTCTTCAGGCAACCGAGCGCCGCCGCGGGTCCCGACGATTTTATCGTAGTGGCGCGGCGTAAGCCGTATCTCGCACTTGAAACCGAACCACGCCAGAATAGACGGAAAACGTAAGTCCACGGCTTTCTCCGCGATATGGACGCGGAGCCCTTCTTCCATATCGCCCTGGACCGTTGCGGATTTTACGGCGCCGTCGGGACCTAAAGTAAGATCCAATGTTAACTCGAGCGGAACGACCAGGTACGGCGGCGTGGCTTTTATTTCGTATGGCATCGCAAGCGAAGTCGCCCGTTTAAGCAT
>CBDUXC010000337.1:0-2944 GCA_965371065.1 uncultured bacterium | reverse complement strand
TTCCGGGCCGAGGGTAAGGACATCGAGGCGCACCGCCTGGAGACACGGACGCGCTACGATATGGACCTACTGCGTGAAATCGGGCACTGCAAGGGCATCGAGAACTACTCCCGGCACCTGAGCGGCCGCGCGCCCGGCGAGCGTCCGGCCTGCCTTCTCGACTACTTCCCCGGCGAGTGGCTCTGCATCATAGACGAAAGCCACGCAACTATCCCCCAGCTCCACGGTATGTACAACGGCGACCGGAGCCGTAAGACCGTACTGGTCGACTACGGTTTCCGCCTGCCGTCGGCGCTGGACAACCGGCCGCTCTTCTTCGAGGAGTTCGTCGAGCTGGTCCCCCGGGTCGTCTTCACGTCGGCCACACCCGGCCCGTACGAGCGGGAACACTCGACCCGCGTCGTAGAGCAGTTAATCAGACCGACCGGGCTGGTGGACCCACCGGTGGTCGTACGGCCCGCCGAGGGCCAGGTGGACGACCTGCTGGGCGAAATTCGGAAACGCGTCGAACGAAACGAACGGATACTGGCAACTACCCTGACCAAGCGTATGGCCGAGGACCTGGCCGATTATCTCGCGTCCCTGGACATCCGGGTCCGTTATATGCACTCCGAGATAGGCGCCATCGAACGTATGGAGATACTCCGCGGCCTGCGCCTGGGCGACTTCGACGTGCTGGTCGGGATCAACCTCCTCCGGGAGGGGCTGGACCTGCCGGAGGTTACGCTGGTCGCTATACTGGACGCCGACAAGGAGGGATTCCTGCGAGACGAGCGTTCGATAATCCAGACGGCGGGGCGGGCCGCCCGAAACGTCGGCGGAACGGTCATCCTCTACGCCGACCGTATCACGGGGAGCATCGAACGGGCGCTCGGCGAGACCGGGCGCCGGCGCGCCCTCCAGCTCGAGCACAACAAGGAACACGGCATTGTCCCGAAATCGATTGTGAAGTCGGCCGAAGCGATTATGGCGACGACGGCGGTGGCCGACGCCGAAGAATTCGAAGAAAAGATGGCCGCCCACGGCTTTGAAGAAGACATAGACCCGGCGGCGCTTACGGCCCTTCTCGAGTACGAAATGCGCCGGGCCGCCGAGGAGCTGGAGTTCGAAAAAGCTGCCGTCATACGCGACCGAATCCGCGCGGTAAAATCGAGCGGCGACCCGCTGACGAAGATAATCAAACGCCGGAAGAAGAAAGGAGCCGGGCGGTACGGCAAGACCAAAGTATGAACGCGATTCCGAAAACGCCGGGCGGCTTCTACACCGCGGCTTTTATTTTTGAGGTTCTGGCGGCGGTTCTATTGATAAGCCCTCTGGGTTCGTCCCTGGCCGACTCCCGCTGGGCGGCGGGATTGTCGGGGGCCGCATTGATGTTGGCCGCGGTTATCGCGTGGCCGTGGGTTATCAGGCTCCTCCCGGGGCCGAAACCATGGCGCATTTTCTTCCGGCGCGGGAGTTCCGGGCCGTTCAAGTCGGTTTACTTCGGCTTTTTGGCCGCTATGCTGATTGTCGCGTATAGAGTACTCCTCTCTCTAGGGCTCTGGGCCTGGAGCGTCCCTATCGAAGAAATTGTAATCGGGAACGACTCACCTATGGGGTTGTTCGGTTTCGCGCGAGTCATCGCCCTGTCGTTGGCCGCGGGCGTCTTCTTCTTCGGATACGTACAGGGGTTCTCCGAACGGCTCTTCGGCGGGCGGGCCGGGACGTTGGTCACAGGTATCGTTTTTAGTTTATGCGTCGGCCTTCCGCTCACCGATTACGGCGTCGGGCCGGGGGACTTGCCCCTTTGGGTAGTCTTTGCGGTCTTGCACTTACCCGTGGGGCTCGCGCTCGCTTATATGCGTAAACGGACCGGTTCGTGGGTTGCGCCGGCTGCGGCCTTGTTCTTCGCCGCTTCGGCGGTCGGCCTCGGCGAAGGGATATTGACGATACTGGGTTGGGCGCCGTTTCTCTTCGCGACGGTCGTCGTACTGCTTGTCGCGGCCGAAATCATCGTAGGCGAACGGGGACGATTGTTCAGGTTCTACGGCGGTCTCGTCGCCGAGTTTTTTACGTTAAGAACCAGAAAGGATGAACCGGCTTCCCTCCCCGACAGCGTCCTATTGGCTCTCGTTTTCGCCGGCTCGCTGTTTTTCGTCCGCGCTGTGGATTTCTTCTTCTACGAATGGTATATTACTCTTCCGATAGGATTGGGCGTGTTCTTCATCGCGGAAATGTTCTGGCTCGTCGGGCGCATCACCGCAAAGGAACCGGCCGTGGAGTACGAAGCGACCGTCGAAACGAAAGACGTAACCCCGGCCCCGCCCGAAGCGCCGGCGGCCCCGGCGCCGTTGCCCGCCGCGGGCGCCGAAACGGATATACTACCGACGCCGCCCGACGAAGAAGGCAAAACGGAATAGTGGAAGCAAAAACGGTCGAAAGCGAATACCTGGAACGAGTTACCGCGTACTTCATCGAGAAGAGGGGCCGCGGAACCTTCGTTTCGCCGGCGGACCTGGCGCTCCTGGTCGAATGGGAACGGGCCGGCGTCCCCGTATCGGCCGTGGCGCGGGGAATCGACCAAGCTGTCGACGCGTTCGGCGAAGTAAGGAGCGTCCGCGGCTGCCGGCGTTTTATCGCCGTCGAAGTCGAGCGGTTAGGCGCTCGCGTTATACCGCGCCCTACGTCATCGGGCGAAGAACTACGCCCGGCCCTCGAGGCGGCCCTTTTCAGCCTTGACGATTTGCGGCGTAAACACCCGAGCGCAAACGACGCGTTCCTGCGGGCTTCGAAACGCCTGAACGGCGTATTGGAGACGGTAACCGAAAGCGGGTTCGATTCACCGGCGGCGGTCGTCGAGGAGCTCGCTATTATCGAGGACGGCCTGGCCGACGATTTGACCGAATCGCTTCCGCCGGACGAACTCGCAATTCTCGACGAACGAGTACGAAACAACCTGGACGAT